>JAYSYX010000460.1:0-2436 GCA_043727235.1 Bacteroidota bacterium | reverse complement strand
CAAAATCAAAATCACCATCATTATCCATGTCAACACCTGCAGTTTCTCCGTCATACTGCAAATAAATATCCGGGTTAATGTCTGTGTAAACCGCCTGTCCAAAAGTATCATTATGCAAAAGGAGAAATACTCCGACAAAACCGGAGTATTTCTGTATTGTAA
Source organism: Bacteroidota bacterium (assembly GCA_043727235.1). Taxonomy (GTDB): domain Bacteria; phylum Bacteroidota; class Bacteroidia; order Chitinophagales; family BACL12; genus UBA7236. Next base: position 2,274 of record JAYSYX010000460.1, on the reverse strand, counting down.
ATTTATTCATTTTCATCAGTTGATTTTTATTAATTTTTTTGTGATGGAAAATGATTTTTGTTTATTGCTGATTGAAATCATATATATTCCTGTTACTTCAAATCTGATAAATTATTATCAAATTACAATTCCTTTTGCATTTTATGCAGAAGATTCACTATTTATAGTGAATGAAATTGGCAAAAAAGGAGCAAATCAATGGTTTAATTGAAGAAAATATAATATTAAAATATTGTAACAAGTTATTTATCAATATCCTTATCTGTGGATCCCTCTTGCAATTTAAAGTAGGAAACATTAAATTTATCATTAATCATTTCCCCCTGCACTTCCGCCATTTTTATAGCCTCACAAAAACCATCATGTGCATGAGCATCGCCGTGATCATCAATATCAGTTCCTGTAACATAATAGGCCTTTCCATCTATTCGAATGGCAAGATCACAACCCTTGCCAGGAAGAGCGAAGTTACATTGACCACAGGATGCTTCCACAGAGTATGTCTGCTTTTGTGGGTCAGGGTTTACAAGGCCTGTGGATTGGGCCTTAGATGTCACGGAGCATATGACAAGGAGTAATCCGAACAGATATTTCATAAACAGTTGTTTTAAAGGTAAATTTAATTAATTTATTAGTATTTATCTTTAACGAATCTTTGGAATTAAAGAATCTGTGTATGTGGAAGGAAAAAAAAGAAAAAATACGCACCAGACTGCAGGAAATAATATACGAATCGAACACTGCCGCCGGAAAAGCATTCGATGTAACGCTGCTTGTTTTGATAATCCTAAGTATATTAATTGTGATCTTCGACAGTGTGGAGAGCTGGCATGAATCGTTCGGGAGATTATTTTTTATACTTGAATGGATATTCACGATCATTTTTACCATTGAATATATTTTGCGACTTATCAGTATAAAAAGGCCCCTGAGTTATGTATTTAGTTTTTTAGGCATCATCGATCTGCTCGCAATAATTCCAGGTTATTTAAGTATATTATTTGTTGGCGCACAATCGTTTCTTGTATTACGCGCTTTGAGAATATTACGGATCTTCCGAATTTTTAAATTGACGCATTTTCTCACTGAAATGCAATTTCTGATGGTTGCCGTAAAAGGAAGTTTACGAAAAATCAGCATTTTCATGCTTATTGTTTTAATGCTTGTAGTAATACTTGGATCCATAATGTATCTGGTGGAAGGCGGAGAAAATGGATTTGAATCCATTCCCTCAAGTATTTATTGGGCGATCGTTACCATTACCACCGTAGGTTATGGAGATATTTCTCCAATAACACCCTTGGGCAAATTTGTAGCAAGTTTTATCATGATGATGGGTTATGGAATAATTGCAGTTCCTACAGGTATTGTTACCACAGAAATGGCGCTTGCAGCCCGAAAAAACGAACAAAAAAATGAAGTTTGTCCGAGATGTGGAAAGGAGGGACATGATAAGGATGCAAAATATTGTAAAAAGTGCGGGGAGTTGATTTAAGCTATTAATAAACCAGAAATTTTAATCTTTGGAATAAAGCAATCCCCACTTCCCAATCATCATTGTTTTAATAAAAGGTTCTCCTATTTTATATGCTCTGTCCACTTTTAATTCCGCTATTCTATCCGACTGCGGAACATTGATTTTAACATAATGTTTTGTAGGGCCTTTTCTGAATCCCTCTCCTCTAATTTCATAATCAACAACAATTGTATTTAATGTTATTGATTGAGATTCGCCTAAATATCCATTAGTTAATAATATTAAACTAAGTGTTGTTACTATTAAAATACATGATAAAGCAATTGTTAAAATAAATATTCTGAAAAATACAAATATGCCTGATAAGTATTTATTTTTCTCGTATTGTCGAATAAATTTTTGGTAAATTATATAACATAAAGGAATCATAAGAATTAAAATGGGCAAGGCGAAATATTTCATTGTCCAGTTTACCGCTGGGTCAACTTCAATATAGTCAAATGCATGGAATGAAAAGAAAATTAAAAATATACAAAGTCCTAAAATGACATAAAATATAAATTTAAATTGATTTAATGCCATTTTGCTTTATTATTTTGAAATATAATTCATATAATTTTAATGTATTACCTGACCTCCACTTCAATTAATGCGGCATAATCTTGTCCATTCTAATCCATCCCTTGACCTAAGACAATTATCATTTTTATTAATAGTCCATTTTTTTTGCATGGCAATATCAGTATTGTATTCACTTAGGTATATAGTGTTTCCTTTAGTAGACCATTTACCTTTTA
>JAYSYX010000459.1:0-6063 GCA_043727235.1 Bacteroidota bacterium | reverse complement strand
ATTTTGCCAGCCTTGCCACATGCCGGTTCTGAAATCGGCTCCTCCATGCATCCCGTCAATTAATGCGGTTTCGCCTCCGGCGGTATATTGGGCGTTGTATTTTGTGAGGTATTTTAAATTATAATTGTGTGACAATTTTGTGAACCGCGCTGTTGAAACCTGCCCTGCCCGAAATGCCTTAATTGTTGTTGAATTATATATATTAAAACGACCATCATATTCAACTGAACTATAATCCGGATTGGAACCATCTACTGTATAATAAATTTTGGCGTTATTATCCCACATTGTGTTATTATTTTTATATTCTTCAAAGGATATGGTCATTGAATCTTTGAAAGTTGAAGATTCATAAATGAATATCGGTGCAGTTCTTCTTAAACCAAAATCAGGATGATACCAAACAGAAAATTGATTATGTTTGCTTTCATCAATCAACTTTACATTTATTGATTCACCAGCCATAATTCTATTATGATCAATTTCGAAATAAATAAAATTATTCATGCTACTTGCACTATCGATGTATATGCTACTTTTCGATTCTCGACTAGTATTTAAATTAAATATATTCCCATTTTCAAGATATATTTTAACGGAATCAAATGATGGCGTTCCAACTTCATAACTTAGTTCGAACCCTCCCGGTATTACAGGATAAAATCCTATGGCGCTGAATACATACCATGCACTCATTTGCCCGCAATCCTCATTCCCTATTAAGCCATCCGGAGAATTTTTATAAAAATCATTTTTTATTTTATTGACATAAAATTGAGTTTTCCATGGAGTTAATTCATTAAATAAATAAGCTATGTGGTGACTTGGTTCATTTCCATGTGCATATTGACCTATTAAACCAGTTATATCTGATTGATTTCTGCCGGTAGTTTCTTGAGAGGTGGTAAACAATGAATCAAGTAAACATTCGTATTTACCTCCAATTTTTCTATTGTTTAAAGATTCCAGAGTTATAAGCTCCTCCATATATTGTGGATAGGCAAAGGTATACTGCCATGCATTTGCTTCGGTATAATTAAAATTTACTTCCTTAGGGTCAAATGGTTTATACCAACTGCCATTTAAAATGGGTCTTGCAAATAAATTTGAGTCAAGTAAATTGGAAAAATGCTTTGACCTTATCTTAAAATTATATTCATCATGAAATGGTGAAACGGTCAAATTTTTTATACTATCCTTTTCATATCCAAGAGATTGTATAAGATTTTGATAATTCGCAATACACCAATCATCATAACTATACTCCAAAGTTTTCGAAACAGATTCCGGTTCTTCGTTGCTTTCTATAAATCCTTTTTCCTTGTAATATTTTAATCCGAAATGATCGAGATTGGCACTGTGTTTCATGGCTTCGTAGGCAAGGTCCATATCATAACCTCGAATTCCCTTTGCTGCGGCATCGGCAATTACGCTTACCGAATGATAGCCAATCATACAATCGGTTTCGTTGCTGCTTAATTCCCATACGGGTAATCTTCCGCCTTGTTCGTATTGTTTTAAAAAAGTATTTATAAAATCGTTTGTTCTTTTTTGATCAATTATGGTGAGTAAAGGATGTAATGCGCGATAGGTATCCCATAAAGAAAATACGGTGTAATAATCAAAATCGTCGGCTGTATGAATTTTATTATCCCTTCCGCGGTATTTTCCATCCACATCCTCGTAAATATTTGGTGCAAGCATGCAATGATAAAGTGCAGTATAAAATATCACTAGTTTATTGGTAGTATCATTTAACGATTTATTTTCATCGGCATTACTTGTAACTTCTATTTTGGATAATTCTTTATTCCAGATATCTTTTGCATACTGTTTTACCTTTTCAAAATCCCAATGTGGAACTTCTGCCTGCATGTTTTTCCATGCTCCAACGGTACTTACAGGAGAGAGCGCACATTTTACGGTAATAGTTTTACCTCCATCACCCAAAAATTGAAAAAAAGAATGCAATTGCGTACCGCTTATTATTTGGGAACCGAATTGTTGGCTGCGCACTTTTGCAATATTGTTGCTATCAATTATTTGGGCATAATTAAATGGTTCGGAAAATTCAATTGCAAAATATAACCACTGATCTTTTGCCCAACTGGTTGAACGCCGCAAACCTTGAATTTTTGTCGGTGAAATTATTTCAATATAGGAACCCTCCACTAATTTATCCCGATGCCGCAGATCCAAAATGATATTTATTTTTCCTGTATCGGGAAATGTATATTTATGCATTCCAACCCGGGCAGTTGAAGTTAACTCCACAGGAATATTATCATCTTTCAAAACAACCGAATAATAACCCGGTGAAGCCTTTTCCGTTTTATGCGAAAATGCTGATGCATATCCCTGTTTTGGATCATTATTTTTAATATTATTTAATTGCGGTTCACCTATAGTTGGCATTAATAAAATATCACAATAATCAGCCACACCTGTTCCGCTTAAATGCGTATGCGAAAATCCATAAATAATAGAATCACTGTAATGATATCCACCACATCCATCCCAATCGTTATATCCGTCAGGACGAGTATCGGGACTTAACTGCACGAATCCGAATGGAACAGTTGCACCGGGATAGGTGTGACCATGTCCACCTGTCCCGATAAAGGGATTTACATATTTGGTAAGATTTTGGGTGCTTACTTTAAGACTCAGAAGAATAAAAACACAAACAATACATTTCATGTCATGAAGGTAAAGGATTATGTATAATCCTTGAAACCTCCCTATGGGGATTTCCCCATAATGTAGACTTTTGCCCCAAACCTTGTAATGAATTTTTCCTTCCAGTAAAACGGATGTTTACTAATTATTAACAATTTTCCTGTCTATACATAGAATATTTTATAATACAAATTGTAAACAGGGAATTCTGTAATTTTCTATAATCGCAAGTGCTTCATCTTAAGTGCTTTAACAGGTATGTCGCATACAAATTGCGCGATTTAAAATCAGGATCCACGAAGCACAGTTTTTTTAATTTTTATAAAACTTTCTATGATAAGAAATTTCTATCCTCTGCTTCTGCTTATTTGTATTTGTACTATTGTAAATGCACAAAAAGATTGTTCACATGATAATACTGGATTGGTTCCAATTACAGATCTGGGTTTGAGTACTTACCGAGGATTTACCGGAGGATTATACCCCGGTGGTTCTAATGAAAGGCCGGCAGAATATCTTGAAGCATGTATTCAACATGTTCAAAATATAACACCGATGGATATTTCCGGTAATGCGGATGAAGATGGAAGGATAGTTATGCTTGGGATCGGCGCTTCAAACCCCGGTGCAGAGTTTAATAAATTTATGGAAATTTCAAGTTATTTTGAACCCAGAAATGATAAATTATCGCTTGTTAACGGCTGTGTTCCGTCTATGGGAATTCAGGATATGAATTATACAGGTGCAGATTATTGGGGCAATGTGATTGATATTCTGGAGTCTTATGACCTCTCAGCAGAACAGGTTCAGATTGTCTGGATAGAGGAAGAGAATACCGAAGTGGGTGACACAACATTTCCCGGAGCTGCCCAGGCTTTGGTTACCGATTTTCATTTTTTATTACAAGCTATAAAAATTATTTTTCCCAATACCCAGATTTGTTATGTTACTGCACGCGCCTATGCCGGATACGCAGATCCATCAGCTGAAGAACTGACAAATGGACTAAAATTCCCTCGCGATTACTACAATGGTTGGGGATTAAAATGGTTCATGGAAAATGTGATAAATCACGAACTGGGATATAGTTATGAAGGTCCAACCGCAGAAATACCATTGGTTACCTGGGGTTCGTATCATTGGACAGATGGTTCTGTGGAACGTATGGATGGATTATCTTTGATTTGCGAGGATGATGTAGCCGAGGATGGTTTACATTTAAGTGGTACCGGTGAGATTAAAATGGGACAATTGATGCTCGATTATTTCAAGACAGATACTACGGCTAAATATTGGTTTTTTGACGAGGATTATACAGGGATATACAATAATGTAAAAGGAAACACTTCACTTAATATTTTCCCAAATCCGAATTCTGGAAATGAGGTTCATATAAATTCTGATGTATTTCAATTAAATGAAGAAGTTGATATCAATATTTATTCGATAGAAGGCAAACACATAATTTCATTAAAGGAAAATTATTCTGCTGATCTGAGTCTATCGTTGCCTAAATTAAATTCGGGAATTTACAGTATCACACTACATTCTGAGAATGCTGCATCTGCAGGTTCTTTTATAATTTCTGAATAAATAAATGTTTAAATGCCCTGCTTTTATTGTTTAAAAATAAAAGCAGGGTATTTTGTTTTATAGCACTTACAAATTATTTCAATTCATTCCAGATAAGAGATGCACTTCCTAAAATAGCTGCTTCGTTTTCTTTTAATCCGGATGGCAATACAGGAATTTTGTTTTTGTAAATAGGCAATAAATAATTTTCAAAACTTTCGATGGTTGGTTTAAATATTAATTCACCGGCCTGTGCCAATCCACCGAATAAAAATATTTTTTCAGGACGTGTGTAACAAACGGAATTTGAAAGTGCAAATCCTAATATCTCTCCGGTTTTTTTAAATGCTTCTAAAGCAATGGAATCTCCTTCAAGTGCTTTTTTACATACTTCAGCACTGTCGATCATATTTCCCAAACTTGTTCTGAATTCATCCAGATTCTGATTGCGCAATAATTCGTAATAGGTTTTTACAATTCCTGGAGCACTTACATATTGTTCCAAACAACCTCTTCTCCCACAGGGACATTCTCTGCCATTTCTATATACAATGGTATGTCCAAGTTCACCAGCCAAACTATCATATCCATAAACAATATTTCCTCCAACCACTATTCCGCTACCAAGTCCGGTGCCGAGGGTAATAAATAAATAATCTTTCATGCCCTCAGCAGCTCCATAATACATTTCTCCCATCGCAGCTGCTTTTGCATCATTGGTGAGTGCAACGGGTAATGAAAATATTTTTTCAAAATATTTTTTAAGTGGTATTACTCCAGTCCATGGAAGGTTTGGAGCAAAATCGATTGTTCCGGTGTAGTAGTTACCATTTGGAGTGCCAATTCCAACGCCAATGAGATCGAGTTCTTGACGCAAACACTCCTTTTGTGCCCATTTCAACAGATCTTTAGGCAGTTTTTCAGGATTTGGATAACCTTTTGTTTTTACCTTATCAGAAATTAATATTTCACCTGTCCGGGTTACTAATCCGAATTTTATACCTGTTCCTCCAATATCAACACCTAGAACTACTTCCTGCATATAGAAAATTTCGGCTAAAATAAATTATTTACCTAACAATCTTCTGTGATAATTGATCTGGCCGAGATGATAGTTGAAATGAGCCAGTAAATAAGTGAGTATATAACCAGTAGTTTTTCCCGCACCAAATTTATCCGTTGGATATTCTTCCAGAAGTGATTCATTCGATAAATTAGACAAAGTAATATCCAACATATTAACTGTTTCGGTAAGATCACTCATCAGCTGGAGTTTAGGAATGTCTTTATCGGCAAATTCCCTGTCGCGATCGCGTACATAACCCGTATCACCTAAATATGTTTCAATAAAATAATTTAAATTTCCCATGAGATGCAGCGTTAAATTTCCAGCCGAATTGGAGATACCTTCTTCAACCCTCCAAATATCTTCCTCCGAATTATATAAACTTATTTCGGTCATCAACGAATTTAAATTTTTGAGATAAACCTCTTTAAATGATTGTATCATAGTATGTATTTTTTATTATTGTTCAATTGTAAATTGCTGATATCCGTTTTTAATTTCATCCACAACAGCAGGATCAAGAAGGGTGGAAGTATCTCCGAAATGATGGGCTTCCCCTTCTGCGATCTTTCTTAAAATGCGGCGCATTATTTTTCCGCTGCGTGTTTTGGGAAGTCCGGAAACAATTTGAATTTTATCGGGACGGGCAATTGCGCCTATCATTTTTACTACAACATTTCTTATTTCCAATCGCAGTGATTTTTCATCCTCCACAATTTTATCACAAATAACGAAAGCATAAATTC
>JAYSYX010000458.1:0-17259 GCA_043727235.1 Bacteroidota bacterium | reverse complement strand
CTAAGGAGCATCCTTCGCTAAAGCTACGGATGCTGAGAAAGGAAGGAAGGGTTGGGGAAGGTTGAAAAAGGGCTAACCTGGACCCATAGGTAATATCGAATAAAGAATCAGCCAGTGGGCTGACAGGCAATAATCGGACGATAATCCGGGAGATATTCCACCGTATGGAAATCTGCAAACCTTGTTGCATTATAAACCAGAACCCAGAACTGAAACATGTAGTGATCGACATAGGAGATCTACTACGTGTCAGAACTCAGAACTCAAAACATCGATCGAAATTAAAATTCCAAGAAACAAAATTCTAACAACACCCGCCACCATCATAAAAATATGTTGAACCGGAAATAAAAATGTCGTTTCTTTTTAGTGCTGAAAGATTGCCGGCAGTTTTATCGCAAATGGCTAATGGTTGGTTTGGTGTTAGGGTATGACCTTTGTGATCGTCGAAATATTCTGCATCGCCGTAATAAATGGCAGTTTTTCCTGTGAATACGCAGGCACCATCGGTAGGCATTGGATCTTTAATTGCACATACTTCTGCACTTTCGATATAAATTAATTCGGTAGTGTCGTAATGTAACGGATCTAAAATTCTATAAGGTCTTCTAGCACGAACTTCTATGGTTCCGAAACCAACATCGGTAATTCTATTAATATATTCCTGTAAAGGCAATGAACCACTTAAACATAAAGCGCGCAACTTTTCATCGTCTCTTAAGTTTTCCGGAATAGTTTGTTCACATGTTGGATCACTCATTACCAACCGACCGTGTTTTTTTAATATGCGATACATTTCTCCCAATGCTTTTTGAAGATCCTCTTCTCTAAAAATATTAAAAAGACAATTTTGAGCGGCAATGTCTACTGAATTATCTTCTATAGGTAAATTAAAAGCATCTCCTTTGCGCAGATCAACAAATTCTCTTTTGAACCACGGATTTAATTTTTCTGCTTCCAATAAATTTTCATTACAGGCTTCCAACATTTCGTCTACTACATCCACACCAATGACACCACATTTTTTGCGTGAAAAATATGCGAATTGCAATAACTCCATTCCTCCGCCAACACCTACATACATAATGGTGGGTTCATTAACAAGATCTCTCGGATTAACTGTACTTCCACAACCATAATTCATCTGCAACATTTTTTGCGGAATTATTAATCCCGGTAATTGCCATATTGGAGTTGTTGTGCAACATAATCCTTCCTGCGGATTTTCTGCAGCTTCCTTGTAAACGTTTCTTGTTGTTTCTAAATAACCTGTCGACATGTTTATTTTTTTAGTATTAAATAATATTATTAGAAATAAAATATATAATTGCGGATAATATTGCCGCAGTTGGCAATGTGAGCACCCATGATCCAAGTATTTTGCCAATCATTTTATAATCAGCTTTTTTGTTCACAACACCTATTCCGAAAATTCCACCAACCGAAACATGTGTGGTAGACACCGGCAATCCACTTGCACTGGCTGTCCATACCAGAACAGCAGTAATTAAATTAGAGGTGAATCCTTGTCCCGAATTCATATAAGTAATTTTTTTACTCATAGTAATTGCCACTTTTTTTGCATTTAATAGTCCACCTATTGCCATAACAATTCCAACAATAATGATCATCCAGGGAACATTTAAAAAACTCACCAATAAAAGTAATCCGGCAATTTTAGGTGCGTCATTCATTCCTCTTGCAAAACCCACAGCTCCGGCTGATAAAAAATGTAATCCATCTAATATTTTTTGTGCACTAATGCCAACAATATTTCCGTGATAACTTTCGCGGTAATCATTACTTATTGAAATTGTTGAAGCAGATATATTATTTGTTTCAGATGATGGTTTATCAACTGTAAGATGAGTTTGTTTATCTATTTTGAGTAAGAGTCGGGCTTGTCGGAAAATAAGATATAAAATGATACTTGCTGCGCACGCAATAAAAGGACTTAGTAATAATGGTTTCAGAAACACGTCACCTAACTGTGTAAAATTAAGTGCACTTCCAACTGCCATAAATCCGGCTCCAACCAATGCTCCAACAATTGAATGTGTTGTGGAAACAGGAATCCCGATTCTGGTTGCTAAAAATACTGTTGATGCTGCACCTAATGCAACTGCTATTGCAAGTGAAGGGTCCTTTAGCGCTTCATCAGGAATTAATCCTTTACCTGAAAAATTTTTCATTAATCCTTGAGCAATATAAATAGCGAACAAACAACCTGCAAAAGTGCTTATGGTTCCCCAATTTATTGCTTTTTTATAATCAGTGGTCCCGCTGCCGAATAATGTGGTAACACCCTTGAAATTATCGTTCGCTCCATTGGAAAATGCTAAAAAACATGCTGACAAGAGAATAATTATAACAATCATGTATTAGATATTTTTAAGTTAGGAAATAAATTAAGGTCTTCTATAGTATCTATATCGGTGAGTGTGTTCAAAATAAATAATTTACCATTATTATTTTCAATTTCAGTTTTAGACTCTTCAAAAAGGTGTTCGGTGCTCCAGCGTTTATTTTGTAAAAGCCAACGGTTCCATTTTTTCATTCCTATCAAATAATATCCACCATCAGTCGCAGGTCCTATTACAAAATCGTTATCACTTAAAACCTGAAATGCTTTATTGATATGTTCTGAAGTGAGTTCGAAACAATCTGCTCCGATCATCACAACTTCTTTATATTCATTCTTAAAAGGTATAGAAAAACCATAATCCATGCGCACACCGAGATCTCCGCTGCATTGTACATATTTTTTATAGTTGGTATTATCGAAGATGTCGTTTCTTTCCACCAGATCTGAATAAAAGATGTATTTATCAGCATCAATATCACTTGTTATCTTTTGTGTATGCAACAATAAATTCATGTATACCTCCAATGCCACATCATCACCCACATCTTTTGCCAGGCGTGTTTTTACTTTTCCTTTTACAGGATTTTTTAACATTATTACAAGTGCTTTTCTGCCTGACATTCTATTTAATTCTAATAATTGATGAAATTTGTAAGATGAATAGTTATTAAGCAACTGTGCCTCCACAACTACTTCCGCTTCCAGCTGTGCAACCAAAACAATGTTGATTTAAAACGATTTCCCTATGATTGAGTTTGTCAAGGTCCCAATTACTAATATGATTCGGTGTTCCGTGATTTACTTTTAATCCCAACATCTGATTAAAATCACAATCGTAAATTGTTCCTTCCCAACCAATTGAAATGGTATTTCTACACATTACATTTTGAGCAGCAACAGGATTAAATGCCTCAATTAATTGTTGCATATAACTCTCGTAATTCCCACTCTGAATTAAATAGTCAAGAAATCTGCTGATAGGCATATTTGTAATGCAGAATAAACCGTTAAATTCAATATTATGCTGGCGTTTTAATTCTTTTTTAAATTGCGCTTCCAAAGTTTCCTGCGCTCCCGGTAAAAATGCTCCGCTTGGATTGTACACTAAATTCATGATCAATCCCGAACCCGGTTTGCCATATCCAACATCATTTAACATTTGCAATGCTTTGATACTATCTTCAAAAACACCATCGCCGCGTTGCGCATCTGTTCTCGATTTATTATAAAATGGTAAGGAAGAAATAACTTCAATTTTATGATCAGCAAAAAATTGTGGCAGGTCGTGATATTTTTTGTTTGCCATAATAATGGTGAGATTACATCGCACCATTGTTTTTCTGCCGAGTTTAGAAATGCCTTCCACAAACCATCTGAAATCAGGGTTCATTTCCGGAGCACCACCTGTAAGATCAACGGTAGGAATATCTGTTAAAGCAAGAGCATCCAAACACTGCTGCATAGTTTCTCTCGTCATAATTTCCTGTCTGTCAGGCCCTGCATCCACATGGCAATGGGCACAGGTTTGATTACACATATATCCAACATTCACCTGAAAGATTTCAGTCTTAGTTGGCTTCAGCGGAAATAAATTAATACTGCTTAATTTATCATCAAACCTTTCAAAATCTGCTGCTGCAATTTCATGCGTCTCCAACACCTTAAGCTGATAATCATTATCGGCTAATTTGTGATGTTGTGCATGTAACGATTTTGTTGTCTTCATAATTTTTATTTGTCAAAAGTCATTAGTCATTAGTCGGGAGTAAAAGCCTTCGGTTTACTGGGATCACACTCATTTCTCATTACTCATTACTCATTTAGTGAGTGGTGAGTTTTCTTCACCCGGGCCGAATTCACTTAAATACTTTCAATTTGCCATGAGTAAATTAGTGAGGAGTAAAAACTTACTGTTTAGTCTAAGTATACTCACCACTCACCACTTCCCATTCACTACATAGCTATCTCCTTAAATTTCGCCATCATCTGCGTTCCATGCACCAAACTCGCACCTCCGCGAATTGCTGATGCAACGTGAATTGCTTCCATCATTTGTTCTTCATCACATCCCTTTGCCATTGTGTCTTGTGTATATGCATCGATACAATATGGACATTGAATTGCATGAGAAACTGCCAATGCAATTAAACTTTTTTCGCGTGCGGTTAATGCACCTTCAGCGAAAACTTTTCCGTAATAATCAAAAAAAGCTTTTCCTAATTCAGCATCCCAATCGCTGATCTTTCCGAAATTTTTTAGGTCTTTTGGGTCGTAGTAAGTTGAACGTTCCATTATTTTTTTATTGATTTTAAAATGAAATAATATATTAATTGCCGCTATAATTTTTGTAGTGAAGCATTCTGTAAAACAGAAGTAAACCACAATTGTTCAAATGTTGTACAATGAATTAAGCAGCGGGCGGACCCCTGAATAAAGGGTATTTACGAAAGATCGTGGAAGTTGGATTGCTGAATATTGCCAATTTGTAACTTCCTATTGAAGCTAAAATTGCAGCAATTATTTTTCTGAAAGAAAAAGATAAAAAATTATTATTAAGTATTGGAAATAGATCCGACTTATGATCGAGATCACTTTTTTGTTCTGAAATTACATAATCTGTCTCAGTGGAATCTAAATATTGAATAAATGCAGCACTTACCTGATCAGTTTCCCATGGAATATTATTAAATAATTCAGTTCTGAGGAATTTATTTTTAAGTCCTATAAGATACAATCCGCCATCCGCCGCGGGACCGATAACAACATCTTTTATTTGAAGATCTTGTGCAGCAAATAAAAGATCAGCTGGAGTTAAGGTAGGACAATCATTTCCGATAGCGATAACGTTTTCAAAACCAAGTTGAAATATACCTGTAAATGCATTATTCAGTCTTTCGGCGAAAGAATTTCCGGTTTGAAGAGCGGTGTTTATTGTAAAACACGGCAAACCACTTTCACGGGCAATTTTTTCGGTATGACTAATGAGATTTTTTGCAATCAGAAGATTTGCATGAAAAGAATGCACATCTGTGTAGTCTTTAGCTATTGCTTCTTCTTCCGCAGAACGCGTGAAAAGCAGCAGAGCCGTATTTTTTACCTCTTTGAGATGCATAGCCGTCAAACCTGAATTGCTAATGAATAGTTCGGCTAAAATAGAAAGCATTTCCGAAACTATATGTTAAACTTTTTTTAACGTTCTTTTTGGATACTGCTTTCCAGCCAAACCACTGCTTTTTTCACGTAATATTCTTTATCACCCTTTTGTTTATTAATCAGTTTCCAGATAGCAGCATGTAATTCGGGTCGTTTACAAAAATCTTCCAATAGAACGAGGGAAAGTCTTCGGTGCCACATATTATCAGAGACGGATAATTTTTCAGCTAAAACAAAAACTTCTTTAGTTCGGATTTTATTAATAGATTTTAAACTTTGCATTCCAAGTGTATCACAAACTGCCCAATTATCAATTCCATCGGCATATATTTCTACAAGTGTTATGGCTCTTTCGGGATCCTGTTTAGCTATCAATCGAATTATTTTTGCAGCAAGTATTTTTTCTTCATATGCGCCTGAGCGCCATAATTCTTCAACAAGGTCAAAACCACCTTCTTTATTTTCTTTCGCCAATTCGTTGATGACGGGCATTCTCACGCCATAAATACCTTTTGCACCGGGAGCAACAATTTTTAACTGTTCAATCCGGTCAGGGTGGCCGGCAGCTTTTAAAACTTTTTTAATTTTATTCAGCGACATATTTATTACAATAATTTTCGAATAATGGGATTAACATATTTGTGATATTTCCTGGTTTGCCATTTCCTATCATTTGGTCTTCAATTCTTACTACCGGCATAATGTTTTTAGTTGTACTGGAAATAAATACTTCATCAGCTTCAAATAATTCTTTAATGGAAATGTCTTTTTCAATCACCATAAACTGTTCTTTTAAACAATTTATTACATGATGTCGCGTTACACCTTTTAGTATATTTTTATACGGAGTGTATATTAATCCTCCTTTGATAATGAAAATATTACAACGGGAACATTCACGTACAAAATTGTCGTAATAAAAAAGTATGTCCTCCGCGTTACTTTCCAGCATTCTGTCATATTCCCTTAATGAGCCTAAATAAAATGTAGTTTTATATTCCGGAAATGGTTTTGCATATTCATGAAGAATAAGTGTTATTCCTTTATTAAACATTTGTTGTTCATACTCTTTAAAAATATCCTGATAAACAGTAAGAATGGCGGATAATTTATTGTCAATCATTCTTGCGGAAATAATACATTTGAAATAGGAATTTATTAGCATGTTTTCTTTCTGCAAGGTCTCCAAAATATTTTTAACATCTTCCATGTGTGCCTTGGAATGGAGTCGCAGTAATGATTGCGAGTGAACAAGCCGCAATAGATGTTCCTTTAAAAATGGGATGACGCCATTTCTTACTCTGCAATAATCGAACACTGCAAATCCGCGTTCGAAACCAAGATCATCTGTTCCAATACTGATCTTGTTCTTAGGTAAATAAATACCATCGCGATAAGCTAATAATTGTTGTTCCATATTAATTTGCTAAGATACTGTTCCTGATGTCATACTTCGCACATAATTTTTTTACCATTTCATTAATGTTTTCATGATATACCTTTGGAGGGAAAGGCCAAATTCTATATAAACTCTTATAATGTTGCACTAAATGAGGATGATATCGCTCCAAAAATTTATAATACAAAGTTTTTGAGGAAGCAGCATCTTTTCCAAAAAGAGTGAGTCCACCAATTAAAACATAATCTGCTCCATATTTTTTTGCAGTGGATATCATCTCCTCTATTTTTTCTTCACTGTCAGAAATAAAGGGTAAAATTGGCAAACAATTTAATCCGGTTATTAATCCAGCCTCTTTTATATTTTGCATAGCCTCCAATCTTTTTATCGGTGAAATTGCACCGGGTTCAAGATGATCGGTGATGGTTTGATCTAAAGATGAAATGGAAAAGGTAATTAATGTTCCGCGATTTAAACTGATTTTCAGATCATCAGGCAATATTGCTTGTTCATCAATTTTTTTTAGCAGATCCATATCATGTAATACCAAATCAGATTTTGTGATAATGTGCACAGGAAATCGATATTTCAGAAATAATTCCAGAAACTTTTTTGTCATTCCGTATTTAGCATCCACAGGCATATAAGCATCTGTGGCGCTGGACAAAACCACAAAACCATATTGTTGCTTTTTTACACGAAATTGTAATTGTCGTTCTAAAACCTCCGGCGCATTAATTTTTACGGAAAGTTTCTCTTCCATATTCACCCCATATTTGCTTCCCCGCACATAACAGTAAAGGCAATTCATACTGCAACCCTCATAGGCATTTGCAGTAAATTCATCCAAAAACCAGTTATCCCGTTTTTTCTTTTTATTGAGAATGGTTTTTGCCTGTATTTCCTGTATCACAAAACAATATTAAGCAGAAAATCTAATTGTATCCTGCCCAAAACTACCGATATTTGTTCCTTCAAACTAAAGGGGCAGTTTACCTGTTAAAAATCAGAATAAGAAACAGAAAGAAATGGACAAGTTTTCATACATAGCAAATGCGGAACCTCAATACATCGAGAGTTTATATCAGAATTATTTAGCAGATCCTTCCAAAATAGATTCGGAATGGAAAAAGTTTTTTGAGGGGTTTGACTTTGCCCAACAAAATTTTTCTTCTAATGGGCATTCTGAAAATATCAGTATATCCAATTTGGCAGCGGAATTAAAAGTCTATAATGCGATTTTGGCTTATCGAGAAAAGGGCCATTTGATCTCTAAAACAAATCCGCTAAAACCACGCAAGGACCGCAATGCACAATTAAATTTAGATCAATTGGGATTTACTGACTCCGATTTGAGTAAAAAATTTGGTGCAGGTATTTTGGTGGGAATGGAAAATGCCACTCTGCAAGAGATCATTATCCATCTCGAAAATTGTTATTGCAGAAGTCTTGGGTATGAATATAATTATATTATTGATCCAATAGAAAAAAAATGGTTTCAGGGTAAAATTGAAATTTCAGGAAAAAATATTTTATTTCCCGTAGAACTAAAAAAACGTATCCTCAAAAAATTAAATGATACTGTCGTATTTGAACAATTTCTCGAAAAAAAATATGTTGGACAAAAAAGATTTTCATTGGAGGGGGGAGAAACAACCATTCCGGCTTTAGACGCAATTATAACAAAAGGTGCGGCAATGGGAGTAGAAGAATTTGTTTTCGGAATGGCACATCGGGGACGATTAAATGTATTGGCAAATATACTTGGAAAAACCTACGAACAAATATTTAATGAATTTGAAGGAACGGCAATTCCTGATACTACAATGGGTGATGGAGATGTGAAATATCATCTTGGTTATTCATCGCAGGTAGAAACAAGTTCAGGAAAAAAAGTGCATTTAAAATTGACACCAAACCCTTCCCATTTAGAAGCCGTTAATCCTGTTATGCAAGGATTTGTAAGAGCTAAGACTGATGTTTTATATAATGAAGATTGGGATAAAATAATGCCAATAACAATCCACGGTGATGCTGCCATTGCTGGACAAGGTGTTGTATATGAAGTATTGCAAATGAGCAATCTTAAAGGTTACAGAGTTGGAGGTACTTTGCACTTTGTAATTAATAATCAGATAGGATTTACTACCGATTTTGATGACGCACGCACGAGTAATTATTGTACAAGTTACGCTGCAACAATTCAGTCGCCTGTTATTCATGTAAATGGGGATGATGCGGAAGCAGTGGTATTTGCATGTGAGTTGGCTGTAGAATATCGTCAGGAATTTAATAAAGATATTTTCATTGATATGTTGTGCTATAGAAAACACGGACATAACGAAGGTGATGATCCGAAATACACACAACCAGCATTATATAAATTAATTGAAAACAAATTGAATCCCCGCGAAATTTATGTTCAGAAATTATTAGCGAGTCACGATATTGATAAACAACTCGCAACAGAAATGGAAAAAGATTTCTGGAATGAATTACAAAGCAGATTAGATCTTACCAAACAAAAACCCCTTAAATATCAATATCAAGCTCCGGAAGAAGCATGGAGAAAACTAAAAAAAATAATTGACATCGCAGTAGATTTCAGTAATACACCGGAAACAAAAGTAAACAAGGAAAAAATTAAGCTGGTTACGGATAACATGTTTAAAGTGCCGGAGGGTTTTGTGAAACTGAGAAAAATAGAAAAATTATTTGAGTCAAATAAAAAACTTTTATCAGAAAATAAAATTGACTGGGCATTAGCGGAATTGCTTGCTTACGGAACTATTTTATTAGATGGACAGGATGTTCGTATGAGCGGACAAGATGTTCGCAGAGGAACTTTTAGTCATAGGCATGCGGTATTACGTGAAGAAAATACAAACGAGGAATATATTCGTTTGAATCATCTCACCGAAAAACAAGGTAAATTCAGAATTTATAATTCTTTATTGAGCGAATTTGGAGTACTGGGTTTTGAATTTGGTTATAGTCTTGCATGTCCAGATCCATTGGTTGTATGGGAGGCTCAGTTTGGCGACTTTAATAATGGTGCACAAACAATTATTGATCAGTTTATTGCTGCAAGTGTAAGTAAATGGCAGCGTATGAGCGGACTAGTTATGTTGTTGCCTCATGGTTATGAAGGACAGGGTCCGGAACACTCCAGTGCACGGTTGGAGCGATTTTTACAATTGTGTGCGGAAGGTAATTTAATTGTTGCGAATATTACTACTCCGGCAAATTTTTTCCATGTATTAAGACGACAACTAGCCTTTGATTTTCGCAGACCACTGATCATCATGAGCCCTAAAAGTTTATTGCGACATCCACTGGTGCAATCGCCATTAACTGAACTATCGGAAGGTAAATTTGAAGCGCTGATAGGAGATAGGTATGCCAATGAGAAAGAAGTTAAACGCGTTATTTTATGCAGTGGGAAAGTATATTACGATCTGTATGAATATCAACAAAAAAATGAAAGAAAAGATATCGCCATTTTACGTGTGGAACAATTATATCCTTTTCCTATGACCAGGTTAAAAGAAGAATTAAATAAATATCCCGATGCTGAATTAATGTGGACGCAGGAAGAACCAAGAAATATGGGAGCGTGGTTTTATATTTGGAATTTGATGGGAACTATGATAAAACAAAAGGTGAGCAGAAAATCGAGTGCATCACCGGCAACGGGTTTTGCGAAGGTTCATGTGGAGGAGCAGTCGAGTATTGTGGAGGAGAGTTTTAGGTTGTGAGTTGGCAGTGGCAGTGGCAGTGGCAGTGGCAGTGGCAGTGGCAGTGGCAGTGGCAGTGGCAGTGGCAGTGGCAGTATTGGAAATAGAGATAATTAGTTTAGTTCCGAAAATTTGAATTAATATTAAATAAATATTTTAAAATGATAATTGAATTAAAAGTACCTACAATAGGGGAGTCAATTAATGAAGTAACCCTTTCGAAGTGGCTTGTAAGTGATGGAGATATTATTACCATTGACCAGTCGTTGTGTGAATTTGAAAGTGATAAGGCAACTTTGGAATTTCCTGCAGAGAAGTCCGGAAAAATTACTTTACTTGTTAAAGAAGAAACGGAATTAAAAATAGGTGATGTAATTGCTACAATAGATACTGATGCTGTACCGGAAGCCACAACCGAATCTAAAACAGAAAAAAAGGAATCGAAAGAAGAAGTAGTAGAAAATACAGTTGAAAAAGAAGAAAAGGTTGTTGAAACGGTAAAGGCAGAAAAGAAAATTCCGGTAGAAGAACACGCTCCTATAATTTCTCCACTTGCTTCTACAATTGCAAAAGAAAATAAAGTGGATATTCAAAAATTATCAGGTACCGGAAGTGGTGGGAGAATTACAAAGGAGGATGTATTGAATTATATTAAAAATGGAACTGATGGGAAGGAAATTGTTAAAAGCCTGCGAAAAAATTTACGGACTCAACATGAGGAAAAGGTTTCTAAACTCCGCAAAACAATTGCAAAACGATTAGTGGGAGTAAAAAACGAAACTGCCATGCTCACTACTTTTAATGAGGTGGATATGAGCGCAATTATGGCAATTCGCGATAAACACAAAGTGAATTTTGAAAAGAAATTCGGAGTAGGATTAGGATTTATGTCGTTTTTTGTAAAAGCATGTTGTAATGCGTTGCAGGAATTTCCAAGTGTAAATGCCTATTTTAATGAGGATACCATAATTTTTAATGATTATTGTGATATTTCCATTGCAGTTTCAACTCCAAAGGGATTGGTTGTTCCGGTGGTTCGCAATGCAGAAAGTATGAGTATGGCTGAGGTAGAATTAACAATTAAATCATTGGCAGGTAAAGGAAGAGAGGGAACTTTGAGCCTGGAAGAAATGCAAGGCGGAACATTTACAATAACCAACGGAGGTGTATTCGGTTCATTAATGAGCACACCAATAATTAATGCGCCACAAAGTGCAATTTTGGGAATGCATAAAATTCAGGAAAGACCAATTGCTTTAAACGGACAAGTTATAATAAAACCAATGATGTATCTTGCATTGAGTTACGATCACAGAATAATAGATGGAAAAGAATCGGTGAGTTTTTTGGTGAGAGTAAAAGAGCAATTGGAAAAGCCGGAAAATTTATTATTTGGATTTGATAATATTGAATTATTATTAGAACTATAAATTGTGAATTGAGAAATTATTATTATTATATTAGGTGTAGAATTAATTAATTACCTATGAAATTGTATACTCTGTTTTTAATACCTTTATTTATCAGCCTTTCCTGCACAGCCCAAAACACTAACAATTCCGGTAATGCTTTTGGCGTGATGTTTTATAATTTGGAAAATTTATACGACACCATTAACGATCCTAATAAAGATGATGAAACCTTTCTTCCGGGCGCAGACAGAAAATGGAATGCGGCTAAATATGATAAGAAGTTGGACCAGCTTTCAAAGGTTATAGCAAGCGGTGCTGATTTTATGCCTACACTTGTTGGACTTTGTGAAGTTGAAAATATTATGGTGGTAAAAGATCTAGCTGCAAATAAAACCCTTACCTCTGCAAATTATGGAGTTGTGCATTTCGACTCGCCTGATGAAAGAGGAATTGATGTTGCACTTATGTATAATAAGAGTGTTTTTACTCCAAAAAAATCAATACCTTATCATGTTACTATTCCGGGAGATTCAGTTGATTACACCAGAGATATTTTATATGTTTCAGGAACAATGAATATCAATGGCAAAAAAGAGGAACTCCATATTTTTGTAAATCATTGGCCAAGTCGTTCGGAAGGTGAAGAAGTATCAGCTCCTAAACGAGCAGCAGCTGCTCAAACTTTAAAAAATGTTATTGATTCTTTGAACAACAAACATACTGATCCTAATATTATTATAATGGGCGATTTTAATGACACACCATTTGATATCAGCATTCAAAAAGTTTTAATGGCTCAGGAAAAAAATAATTCATATACCGATGAATGCCTCGTTAATCTAATGAGTGAAAAACAAAAAGCCGGTGAAGGAACCTATAATTTTAAAGGAAACTGGCAAATTTTAGATCATATTATAGTTTCAGAAGCTTTGCTGGATAAAAGTAACCTTGATGTTAATGAAAATACCCTGCAGATCGTGAAAAAAGACTGGATGTTATTTCACCACGATAAATATGGCGATTCTCCGGACAGAACCTTTAGCGGAATAAAATATATAGGGGGATATTCTGATCACTTGCCGGTTTATATTGAATTAACTACCTATTAAAACAGAGCGCATATCCTCCGCCACCGGCGCCACATAATTTATAGATCTCTTTTCCGGATTGTAATCCCGCATGCCATTGATGCTTTATTGACTCAGGAATTGCAAAAACAAAATGTTCAAGCTGGAATGTCGAGAGCGCTGTGAGATCTAAATAAAATCCTTTTTTATCGTTTGTTAATAATTTCTCAATCACAGAAGCTACCAATGGCAAATATTCTTCATTTATCAACTTGCTGAAATCTTCACTCTGCATTTTATTAATAAATATTTCAATTTGGGTTGATGCTTTTCGCTCTAAACCGCTGTTGAATAAACTAATGTTTAATTCATTTATTAAGTGAATTTCCTCCTTAACAGCAGTTGGTTCACCACCGTGCAACAGGTGAACTGGTTTATTTAATAGTATCACTAATGGATCGAGTCCTGAACTGGTTTCATGAAAATAATTCTCCATAACACCGAGTTCTTTTTTTAAAGTTTTTAGATCGGATGCATATTCGGTTTTAATAGACTGATTGGAATATTTATCATATACAGCAGCAACTACAGAACCGGAACTTCCTAATCCCATTCCAATAGGAATATCTGACCTTAAATAATAATTATTTTGCAGATCATCAATAAATTTTTCGAGGTCAAGAATAGCATTAAGGTTTTCAGAAGTTTTCAGGAATTTATAAAATGGTCGCAAATCATGTATAATATCAATAGGAGAATCTGCCTGAGCCCATTCAGAACTGTATTTTGGAAAAGGAATTGCAAATCCTTCCCCACCAAATAGTACTGCATATTCGCCGAATAATAATAATTTAGATGGATAGGATTGAGGCATTTTCAATTGACAATTTATTAATTTGGTAATTGAGACTAATCATTTATTATCTGCGAAGGACCTTTTCCCATGTGATCGTAGATCACTTTCTTTTTTATACAAAAAGCCAACAACTCAGTTTGAATAAAATTGCGCACCTTCGTTTTTTCGGAATGAGGATATAACACATGAACATTGGGACCTGCATCCAAAGTAAAACAAACAGGAATTTTTGTTTCGGCTCTGAAATTTCTGATACGTTCAATTATTTCTAAGGTGTTTGGTTTCATCAAAATAAAGGAAGGTGTGCTTGTCATCATTAAAGCATGTAATTCCAACGCTTCAGTTTCCACTATTTGACAAAATGTTAACCAATCACCGGAAATAAGTGCATTTAATAATCGTATAAATCTTTCATTGGCATTTATATAACGCTGTTTAGCCATAGGATGATCATTCATAAGCGCATGTCCCGCGCGGCTGCTTACTGATTTTTCATTTTCATTTACGATCAATATGGAATCTTCCATATCATTAAAATCGTCGTGATAATTTATCGCCAAAGGAATTGCATATTTATCAGAACTTCCCGCTAAAGCTTTTGTTTTTCCCCAGGCTGCAAAATCCGGATAAATACTTCGGGAAGCACTTCCGCTGCCAAGTCGTGCAAAATTTGATGCCTGTTGTAAGAAGCTATCGTAATTATACATTTTTTTATCTTTAGTTGCCCTTAGCGACATTAAACATAAGGCCAATGCACTCATAGAAGATGCACTACTTGCAATTCCTGCAGAATGAGGGAAAGAATTTTCTGAGGTTATAATTATTCGTTGTTCACTTAAAAAGGAAAAATCATTTTGAATCGCTGTAAGGTAAGTTAATATTTTAGCGGAAAATGCCTGCTCCTTTTTTCCTTCAAAACTAAAATCCAACTCAATTGGTTTTTTGCTTTTCTTTTTTTTAAGTGTTATTGAAGTTGTTGTTGTGGCTTCGCTTAGCGTAAGTGAAAGCGAAGGATTTTTCGGAAGCTGCTCCCCATGTTTACCCCAATATTTTATGAGTGCAATATTTGAAGGGCTTTTCCAGGTAATATTCATAGTTACAAAATTAAACGCAAAATATTAAAACTCCGAATAATGAAAAGGGCTTATAAAACCATGTCGTGATAGGGAATAATAGTATTATATTGTTTATTGGTAAAATAATTTTTTATATCAGCGTCTTCCATACTGCTTGCAACTAATACAAAATCTCCTCCCCATGCGCCAAGCGATTTAACCGTTCCTGTAAAATCAGGAAATAATTTAGTTTTCACCATTTCTTCCTGTAATACAAATTGCATCAATTCTTCATGTTCATCCAATAGTTGTTTAAAATCATGAAAATCGTCACAAAAAAGTAATGCTTCACTTATTTCAGAAATGATCTCTATCTCTTCAGTAAATTTGCTACTGTTATTATTAAAATTTATTACTTCAGTTTTGGAATCCTGTTTTTTGTTGAGATGAACAAAAAATATTTTTTCAGGATTTGGAGGCATAAAATGCACTGTATCATACACGGGTCCTTCCTCATCAATTCTAAATAAAACCGGTTTTTTGGC
This sequence comes from Bacteroidota bacterium, assembly GCA_043727235.1. GTDB lineage: Bacteria > Bacteroidota > Bacteroidia > Chitinophagales > BACL12 > UBA7236. The sequence continues at coordinate 1,670 of JAYSYX010000458.1, read as the reverse complement.
ATTGGCGCAAGCTATATCATAACCACTTCCTGCAAAAACAATTTTATTTAAAGTAAATGCATCAACCCCTGCAAAACGGGCAATATTATTAATTACTGTTGAACTGCTTCCCAATCCGGAGTGTCGGTCAAATTCCAGATAGTTTGTAATATGAGTTCCTCCGGTATTTTTCAGGAATTCAGGATTTAAATTGCGAACAGCATTTAATATTTTTTGCAGGATTTCATAAACAGGAGTCTCGATATTTTTTAAAGTTTCTCTGAATGGACTCAAATCTTTTTTATTAAACTGAACATCTATCCATAAATTATTTTCTTTGTCGTAGCTTTTCCAGAACAGAATATTTTCTTCAGTTTCAACTTCTTCCACTTCCATACGCTGACCTTGTTTTGTAGGAACAGCTAATGCTAAAGCTCCGCGCAATACAAGATATTCGCCGCTTATTAAAAGTTTGCCGTGTGAATAGAATGTTTTTTTCACCAAGATTTATTATGGGTAAGTAAGATTTATAATTTTTCTGTAGAGAAGTTCTCACCCCTCAGATCACTTAAGTATGCTCTTACCGAACTGAAAGAAACGGTTTTATCAGTAAAATAAGTAGCAGCTGATTGTATCTCATTTTCACTTGCACCAAAATGACGCAAAATATTTGTGAGATGCATTTTCATGTGACCTTTTTGTATGCCTGAAGTTACCAATGCTTTTATTGCAGAAAAATTTTGCGCCAAGCCAACACATGCAACAATTTTCATCAATTCTTTTGCGCTTGGATTTCCTAATATTTCTAAAGAGCGTTTGCTCAGTGGATGTAATTTAGTAAGTCCGCCAACTGTGCCGACCGCCAATGGAATTTCTAAAGAGAAAATAAATTTGTTACCTTTTATTTCACAATTGGAAAGACTTGCATATTTTCCGTTGCGCGATGCATATGCATGACCGCAGGCTTCAATTGCCCGAAAATCGTTTCCCGTAGCAAGAATTACTGCATCAATTCCATTAAAAATTCCTTTGTTATGTGTTGTTGCTCGATACACATCGTGTTTCGCAATATTAATTGCAGTATTAAATTTTCTGGCGAATTGTTGTGCAGATAAATTAGCTTCTTCAAATGTCCCTAATTCATTAATATCACATTCCACCCAAACCTTTACCAAACATTCCGGAGTGTAATTACTTAAAATACTCATTACAACATCCACTTCTTTTTCAGCTCCGGTAAATTTTTTATTCTCTTTTACTTCTTCTGCAAGACTGCCTGCAAAATGTTCCAAAACAGAATTAATAAAATTGGCGCCCATGGCATCCGCTGTTTCGAATGTTGCCTTTAATTGATAATATTCCGGTTCAAGATCTGAGCAATCAATTAATTCTAAAGTTTTTAATCCGCCACCGCGCGCCATCATATTTTCAACGAGAGGTTGAACTCCTGCAATTAATTCTTCTTTTAATTCCGTATCGAAAAAATGCAATAATTTTTCACTGTCGCCTCTCCATAAAAAATGAACGTGACCAACTTTTATCGTTGAAATTACTTCAGCATGAAATCCTCCGCGTTCACTCCAAAACTTTGCTCCTGAGCTTGCTGCTGCAACCACTGAACTTTCTTCTATCACCATGGGCACAACATATGTGCGACCATTAATTACAAAATTTGGTGCAACACCATAAGG
>JAYSYX010000457.1:0-6095 GCA_043727235.1 Bacteroidota bacterium | reverse complement strand
CCGAATATCATAGTTGTTATGCTCAGGAAAAGTATTAACTGACTTAAAGTAAGGGGATAAAAATTTTCAAATATGAATCTTAAAATAACAGCTGTCAGAAGTACCGTAAAGGTATAAGATATAAATGCTTTGGAAAAAACCCGGCGCAACGAAAATTTTAGATATTTTATTGAAATTGCATTTATTACAAAAAATTCCACTATAAACTGAATCGTACTGCCTAGAATTACTCCTTCAAACCCCAGATACCATGTTAAAATAATACTGCTGGTGAAATTTATTATTACTGCGATTGAATTATATTTAAGAAGGTTTCCGGCACCCTTTGTAAGTAAAAGTGTTCTGGAGATGGCTCCGTATAACATGGGGATACATATATTGAGCATGGCTATTATTCCCCAAATGGCATACCTGTTATATTGGGAGCTTGACAACCATAATTGAAGGAGAGGCTCGAAAAATATACTTATAATAAGAACAAAGCTAAAAATTATAATAAACGAAATTTGGGTAAATCTTTTTAATATGCCATGAAACCTTTCTTCATCGGTTATTTGAGTTTTGATCAATACCGGTTGAATAATAACATAGGTGCTGGACATAATGGTTTTCAGTAAAAAATAGGGTCTGGTTAAAATAGTATAAAGTGCTACAGCGGAAATATTTATCAAAGATGCAAGTATTAGCCTGTCTGTTTGCAACCCTAAAAAACTTATCGCAGAGATTGCAAATAGAATCATCGAAAATTTTGCGTATTTATTTGAAAATATATTACGATCAAAAACAGGGCTGTATTGAATACCTTTCATTTCAGGAATTTTTCTTATCAATAACAACTCGCCAATAAAAAATAGTAAATTAATAGTTGTGGATAACGCGCAAAATTGGAACAGATTTAATGAGACAAATGATGTTAAGCTATATAATAATATCATGTTTAAAGCGATAGGAAGTAATTGCAATTTATTTCTTTTTCGGAAATAGCTAAATCCAGCGAGAATGTTAGCTGGGATATAATCAAGAAAAAGAATAACCCCATTAATTGCTGAAAGAACAAATATTTTTTTTGAAAGCGCAACTATGTCAGAGGGAATATTAAATAGCTGGTCACCTACAACACTTAGTGTAATTATGATCAAAAAGATCAACACTGCAGAAATTAAGTTTAAAGAAATATTTATTGAAAATGCTTCCTGAAATTTATTTTTGTTGTTATCTGCTTTATATTCTGCAGCATATTTTAAAATAGATTTCCCGGTTCCAAGGTCAAAAAAGCCAATTGTAGAGGATAATCCGAAAATTAAAATATACATTCCAAATTCTGATTCGCCGTATACATTTAAAAGTATAGGCACAAACAAAATAGAATATATAATCTTCAAAACAAGAATAAAGAAGTTGCTTGCAGAGTTTTGTATGAATAATTTTGTAGTCGACATCCTTAACTTCTCTATATTTTGATAATGTCCATGTGTTTTAAATTAGAAGCCGAGGTTTTTATTATTTCTATTCAGAGTCTGAATTAAAAATGTATTCATTACTAATTCACGCACAGCTCTCTTTCCACTAGCCTTATTTAGGAGAATGATACCTGGAATCTCTTTTATTTTTTTGGTGGCATTAGATGGACAGAATGCTTTTTGAAATTTCAGTTTATCACCATCCTCTTTGGTATACAGCCGCATATGTAAGTATTGATTTTCTTGCTCCAAGATATATAAACCCAAAAGTTGACGAAAGTCCCAATATCAATAAGTAACAACCAAAATCTGCTTGACCATAACTTTTTAATAGAATCGGGATAAATATAATTGTAGTTACCACTTTCAACACAACAATTTTATAATTACTTATTATATTAAGAATATAGATCTTAGCTGTTGGCATTAATTCTTTTAGTCTATCTTTTAATAAAACCGAAACGGTTAAGTGATGGAAATGATTGGATAGAAATTGATTTATCTTTTAAAAATTCTTCTGTTGCTATTTTAGCGCCCGGCCACTTAGAATCATTATATTCATCAATAATTACAATTGAATTTTGTGCAAGATGAGAGTACGTTGATTCCAAAACATGTTTAACACCTTCATAAAGATCACAATCGATATGAAGTAAAGAAATTTTTTCGGGTAATTCGCCCGGCATGGTATTTTCAAAGAAGCCTTTTTTGTAGATAATTGCATCTTCATCAAATGGCACTCCATTTTCTACCTGATGTGTTTTTATCAAGTTTTGGATTGTTGCAATACTTGCATCACTCCATCCGGGTACTTTTTTTAATGTTACTACTCGAGAACCTAAATCATTCTTGTGTGGAATTGGAAACCCTTGAAATGAATCAAATGCATAAATCTTTTTATTACAATTAAAATGAGTAATGGCGGTTGCCATAGTTATAAGGGTATTGCCATATCCAACTCCAGCTTCAACTACATCGCCATCTACTGCAAATGTTTTCTCCATTAAAGAGAACCATCCATAAAAACGCAAACGTTCCTCAATAGTGACTACCGGAATTGAACGCATACAACTGATATAATAACTTTGAAGCAATTGTGTTTTATTTTCAGCTGTTTCATTGGATGCTACAAAATGCTGCAGGCCCGCAATAAGATCCACTTTCTGTGATAATGAATATTTTCTAGTTAAAATTTTGGAAATCCTAAATAATAAACTATTTATTATCTTCATATTACAATTCGTTCAAAATATGGTCTTCTATAAATTCCCGTACTGCTCCATCACCACCGGCCTTTAATAACAAAATGATATTTGGAATGGCTCTTACACTTTTAGTAGCATTGGAAGGACAAGCAGCTATTCCAACATTAGATAACAGCTCTATACAGTTAATATCATCTCCTATATATGCAACTTCGGCAAGCGTTATATTTTCTTTTTCACAAATTTCTTTTGCAGCCATCAGTTTACCTGCAAATCCTGCCCCTTGATAAACATAATCTACTTTTAGTTTTGCAGCTCTGCGTTCCACTATTTTTGTTGTCTCAGTTGTAATAATACCAGTTTTAATGCCTGCCTCCCGCAAAAGATTAAATCCCATTCCATCATGCGTATTAAATTTTTTAAACTCATCGCCACTTTCGGTATAGTACATGCCTGCGTCAGTAAGAACTCCATCAACATCTGTCAAAAATAATTTTATCTTTTTCTGCATAATTTTACATTTAGCATTATTAAAACAATAACGTTACCATGCCGTCCATCCCCCATCTACAACCAAAGTTGCTCCAGTCATATAACTGGAAGCATCAGATGCAAGAAATGTAAATGGACCGGTCATTTCATTTTTATCTGCCATGCGTCCTAATGGAGATAATGCTGAAAAATTTGTTAAAAAGGCCTCATCATGTCCGTTAAAAATTCCATGTGGCGCAATCGCATTACAACGAATATTATTCTGTGCATAAAATGTAGCGATATACCTGGTGAAATTAGGTAAAAATGATTTTGTAACTATATAATCCACGGGTTTGTAAAAAATAGTTTCATTGCCAAAATCATACAATTTTTGATTTGGAGAAACCAACGAATACGTTGACGCTACATTAATAATGTTTCCAAAGTTTTGTAATAACATTTGTCTGCAAACTGCCTGCGTAATTAAAATTGTTCCGGTTATGTTTACATGTACTGATTTTTCGAAAAGTTGAATTGGGTAGTTTTCAAACCTGGTGTTATTTATCTCACTTAGATGGGTTTTGTCAAATTTCGCATCTAGTGCCGCATTGTTTATTAAAACATCAATTTTTCCGAATTTTTGTATGCTTGCTTCCACCACTTCACGACAATTCATATCATTAGTAATATCAAGATGGCAAAGCATATAATTTTCTTCCGAAAAGGATTGTAGTTCCATTGTTGCAGAATCAAGTTCCATTTGATTTATATCGGAAATAATTACTTTTGCCCCCTGCTGTAGAAAATGTTTGGTGATGGTTTTGCCGATCAATCCCAATGCTCCGGTAATCAGTATTACTTTATCTTCTACTGTAATATTATTCATATTGAACTTTATTTATCGTAATTAATTGCAAATAGCAATAATAGTTTCGGATTCTGTAATTTGATTCAGTGAATATTCCGATTTGGAGGAAAGGTTGTTGATATTGTAAAAAAAGGATTTTAGTTCATCTATAAACATATCATTGCGATCGAACTTTTCCAGGATTTTAATATCTTCAGTTCCACCTTTAGAGTTTTGGGTAATTTTTAATTGATTATTAAAAAAATCTAGATGGATCAATGCACGTTCAAATTCCCATTTGTACCATCTTAAAGGAGGGTAATCGAGAAAGTTAAGTTGAATAGATGATTTACCTCCATTATTATATATTATTTCAATATCTGCAATGGATGGTACATCAATATCGAGTTGTTCACTTTTCGTTAAAACAGATTTATAGTTAATAATTTTTTTTGATGATAACCATATTGCAATGTCGATATCATGACACAATGTAAGCGCTACTCCGCCGCCTAGCGATTTATTTGCGGCATATCCTTCCTTGTAATTTTCGTATTCGTGCCAGGCAGGAAGATAACTCCCCCAATGTGACTGCGAAATTAAAAGTTCTCCAAAAGTTTTTTCAGTTATAATATTTTTTACCGCGAGTATATGAGGATGAAATCGCATCATAAATCCTACTTGTAGTAATTTATTTTTATAACCAGCGATGTTTTTTAAAATTTTTAGGTCAGCAGTTGAATCGGAAAGGGGCTTTTCAACAAAAACATGCATATCATTCTGTAAGCAGTATATCGATTGCTTTAAATGTTGTGAAGTTGGTGTGCAAATAAATGCCACTTCAGGGTTTAATTTTTTTGCTTCTTCAAGATCATGGCATACTTTTACTTTTGCTTCACCGATATCGCGAAACGGTAAGTTGCGTTGGCGATAAACTATTATATTATGGTAGCCCAGCTGCCATAAATTGCGAATATGTCGTTCGCCAATGGACCCGGCACCAATAATTAATATGAGTGATTCTTTATTCATCAAACTTAATGCATTCGTTATATTGAATCAACTCCTCCGCTTTATAAAAACTTGCAACGTCGTCAATATCGATGGCATATTTTTTATCTACTATGTATGAAAGAATTTTTTTTCCGCTCATAGAACTATCTTCTAAAATAGTTTTAGTTTTTATAACATCCAGCGTTCCTATTTGCCAATAAACTATTGGTAAACTTTGTCGTGGTTGGTTATATGGCTCACTAATATTTTTTACCGATACGAGTGGCTCCATGGCGCCATCATTATTATTATTAATAAGCCACATTTTAAAAGGAGTAAGTGGCGATTCTGTAACCACTCTTATGGAATCTGCATCACTTGAAACTAATTTTTCTATTGCTTCGTCTATCCAATTTGCAAAACGGACAGGAGAAGTAGGACGAAGTTGAACCACAATATCAGGAGCATACTCTTCTGTATTTTTCATCCATTCCAACTGATGTTTAAAAACTTCAAGATCAGTTGAAGCATCTTGTGCTAATTCTGCTGGTCGGATAAATGGAATTTCCGCTTGATAATTTTTAGCTATTTCCGCTATTTGTTCACTATCCGTATTTACTGTAATTCGGTTTATCAGTTTGCTTTGTTGCGCCGCCAAAATACTATATGCAAGTAATGGATGTTGCAAAAGAGGTTTGATGTTTTTTCCGGGAAGTCCTTTACTTCCACTACGAGCCGGGATAATTGCCAGTATTTTCATTGAGATTAATATTTTAATTTATTTCTTTGTGGTAATTCAACTTCCAAAATTTCTTTCTCCTTATAAATTAAAGCCTCCTGTACATGCTGTAGATCGCGAACTAATTTCTGCAAACCGGGAACTTCTAAACTTGCTGCATGATCAGTTCCTTTCCATGTTCTGTCTTTTGTAAAATGCCTTTCTATCCATCTTGCTCCTAACGTATATGCAGCAATGTCTGCAGCTATTCCTAAGTGATGACCGCTAAACCCTATTTCCTTTACTCTTGTATCGTATTTTTCATAGAGTTTATTTATTTCCAATAAACAAATCTCTTTAAATGTTATGGGATATCCACTTGTACAACTATATAACAC
>JAYSYX010000456.1:0-6124 GCA_043727235.1 Bacteroidota bacterium | reverse complement strand
TATAAAACTATAAGAAACTGTATTAAAAAACCAAGTTAATACTATGCGGACTTCTCAAATGAAAATATTCACTCCCCAAATTTTAGCATTGATCCATTAAAACTTCTGATATACCATCAAAAGGTGAGTGGTGAATGTTCCACCTTCGCTAAAGCTACGGAGTATAAATGAGTAGTGAGATTGCTCCACTCCAACCATAAACTTTTGGCCCGAATAAATAGCTACAATGTTTAACTGAACGGACAATGGGTAAGTGGTGAATGGTGAGTAGTGAGTTTGCTCCACTCAAGTCCAAAGTTTGATGCCTAAATAAATGGCTCCAATGTTTGATTGAAGGGACCTGCCTGACGCGGTCAGCAGGCTCACGATTCACGATTGACGCTTAAAGAGTTCCAATCTTTACAAAAGTTTGATGCCAGTTTTCCGCTTCCTTTACCGAAGCAGGGCCAAAGTTCCTGTTTTAACAACTACATCACCGAATTGATTGGTTGCCTTTATTATTACGACATAGGTTCCAACCTCTTGCTCAAGTCCTCTGTAATTTCCATCCCATCCAAGACTCGGATCGTTTGTGAAATATAAAACAGAGCCCCAACGGCTGTAAATTGAAAAGTCAGTAATTTCTCCCAAACCAACAAAACTCGGTCTATAAAGGTCATTAACTCCATCGCCATTAGGCGTGAAAGCATTTGGCGTGGCTATATCGGATTCCTCAATTACAAAAATGGTGATATAATCGGTGTCCTGACAACCATTTGCGTCAACTCCAATAACCATATAGGTTGTGGTATCCTCAGGAAATGCAGTGGGATTTGAAATTAAAGGATCTGTTAATGTTTCAATAGGAGTCCAGGTATAAGATACTCCGCCTGAAGCGTTTAATTCCGCAAAACCACCTAATACCATGATCTGATCTTCACCCGCGTCAATGATAGGATTAGGGAATAAAGTTACAACTACATCATCAGTATCGGGACATCCAAAGTCGTTATAGGCAATGAGCGAATAATACATGTTTGTTATAGGAGCCAAAACCCAGGGATCTTCCAAGGTTGGATCGTCAAGATAGGATGGAGGAGTCCAGAGATAAGTAACTCCACCGGCTCCGTCCAATTGCACATTATTTCCTACACAAACCTGTTGATCGGGACCCGCATCTGCAACCGGTGTTCCGGCAATAGTAATTTCAAAAGAAGATAAATATTCGCATCCGGCGAAAGTTACTGTATTAGTAACGTTATAAACTCCGGGTAAAGAAGCTCCGAGGTCTATTTCTCCGGTAATTGTATCAATTACCAAACCTGTGGGAGTAGCAGCAAAAATCCCTGTATCGGCACCTACGTCAAAAATCGGGAATTGGTTACCTTCGAATTGACAGTATACAGTATCACTGTATGTAAAATAAGTGCTCACAAAAAAAGGCTCAGCAGTATTTGCCAGATAGCTTAAAATATTTTTGCGCATGTTTGATGCATGCGGAGCCGGATCATGCCATGATGTAACTGTCATACCCCCAAAAATTACAATTCCGGCACCATATGTCATTTCTGAAGCTAAGGAGGAACTGCCACCATTATCAATCAAAATAAATCCGCACGGCACCTCTACTGTGGAGTGACCAAAGTAGTTACCGTCCCATACAAGCCCGGTAGGTGTATAAGGACCGCTAAATATCGGATGTAAGGGAGCTGCTGCATAACCTGTTGATGTATAATCAGGATATACAAGGGTTGCACCATTAAATCCCCAATCCATATCAGAGCCCTCATTCGGGGCCGCATTCATGAATAAATGTCCTCCAGCATATACCCAATCCTGTATTGCAACCATGTTTGCAGTAAAAAAATTATCCATCTCAATAGCATGATCATCACCACCTTCCATAAAAACAAATTTGGATGTTGGTCCAAAAGCCACTGCAGGATCTACTGTGCTGTAATACCCCGAGTTCCATATTCCGGCACCAAAAACCGCATCCATCTCGGTAATATTATCGTTGAGTATAGGTGCCCAAGTCCATGGCTCAGGTGGCGTTCTGCGCAGATACCAAACCTCAGTTTGTGAAAACATTTCACTTACTGTGCAACTTAAGGTGATAAATAAAAATAAGGAGAGGAGAATTTTTTTCATAACTGTGAATGTTAATTTTTCTTGTATTACATTTTTAATCCCTATAAAGTTAAACATTTTTTGAGAAGTCAAAACTTTTCATAGAAAATATATTGTTAAATTGCTAAAAATGACAAAAAACTAACCAATTTTGGATCAATAAAACCAGGCATTCGAAGTGGAAAATTTTACCTGACCAATGTAAAATTACCCTGATAATTAAGAGATGTTCCCTCTCCATCAATTGCAGTAAATCTGTAAATATAACTTCCAATTGGCTGAGTCTTTTCCTCAAAAGTTCCATCCCAACCCTTGGTTATATCGGTATTATTCAGATATACAAGTTCTCCCCACCTGTTATAAATTGTAAGATCAAATGATGCCACCGTGCCAATTGCAATTGCCTGAAAAAAATCGTTTATGCCATCACTATTCGGAGAAAATGCATTGGGAATTCCTATTATTGCATCATCCCGTAAAATGACATGCATTGAATCCATTCCTGTACATCCATTTGCATCAGTTCCATATACGTAATAAGTTGTATTTTCAGTTGCGTAACTCAGCGGATTATAAATAGTTGGGTCTGATAAACTTTCTGCAGGCGTCCAGACATAACTTTCACCACCACTTGCTGTTATCATCACATAACTTCCCAATAAAATATATTGGTCTTCGCCTGCATCAATAATTGGATCGGGAAATAAAAATACATTTACAGCATCCGTATCAGTGCAACCATTAATATCAGTGGTCACCAAATTGTAATACATATCAGTAAGCGGACCTTCCACAAAGGGATCTTCACTTGCTTCATCATCAAGGTATGATGGCGGTGACCATATATATTCAACACCTCCGCTACCATCCAATTGTGTGGTTCCACTTTTGCATATTGTCACATCTTCTCCTGCATTTGCCTCTGCAGGTTCAACAATTGTGATAGTAGTTTGTGCAGAGTCACTTTTACATCCAATACCTAAAAAATTATTACTTATAGAATAAGTTCCCGGAACAGAACCATCAATATTTATAGCGCCGGTAATTTCATCAATTATTAATCCGGTAGGAACAGCTGAAAATGTTCCGGTATCAGCCCCCGGTGAAAATATCGGATAATATATTTCAGTATCATAGGAGCAAAAAATATCTTCTCCGTATGAAAAATCGAGAAAGGCATAGGATGCGAGATATTTCATGATATTCAATCGCATATTTACAGCATCGGGCACAGGATCATGCCATGATGTAACCGACATTCCTCCAAAAATAACTTTGCCTGCTCCCCACGATTTTTCGGCCATAACAATATCAGAGATCTCGTTAGTAATTAGCGAAATCATATCGGGCCCTGTGATAGTGGCATGCCCAAAATAAGGTCCGTTCCATGCAGTGCCAACAGGTATATAGGGTCCGTTAAAAATTGGATGGATAAGGTCTACAGCTGTTCCTGTGCTGGTAAAGGATGAATTTACCAATGTAATTCCACCAAATCCAAAATCAATATTTCCACCTTCATTAGGAGCGGCATTCATAAATAAACTTCCTCCTGCAAATACCCAATCTTCAATTAGTGAAATATTATCAATAAGAAAAGCATTTAACTCATCGGCATGATCATCACCTCCCTCTAAAAATATAAAACATGAACTGGGTCCAAATGCTTCTATTGGATCCACTTCATCATAATACCCTGAATGCCATTCATCAACACCAAAAACCTCATCCATTTCAGTGATATTGGTATTTAAAATTGGTGCCCAAGTCCATGGCTCCGGCGGTGTTCTGCGGATATACCACGACTCCGTGGCCTGTGCAAATAATTGTGAACCTGAAACAATTAAATTTATTAAAAGTAAAGAGAATAATGAGGATCGGTATTTCATAGTGCGTGGTTTTATTGATTAAAGATACAGGAAGAATTATTTCTTTTGATCACATTATGAAAATACAAAATATTTGATCAGCACCTGTCACCAATTGGTAAAAAATGCTGATCAAATAAAATTTAACAAATTAAATAGAGGTGATTAATTCTTATAAGTAAGCAGCGATAATTAAACTTACGATACTCATCAATTTAATTAAAATATTCATCGATGGTCCCGAAGTATCTTTAAATGGATCTCCTACAGTATCACCTGTAACAGAAGCTTTATGCGCCTCCGAACCTTTGTAGTGAATTTCACCGCCAATGTTTGCGCCTTTTTCGAAAGATTTTTTTGCATTATCCCAGGCACCACCCGAATTACTTTGAAACATTGCCATCAACACACCACTAACGGTTACACCGGCTAAAACCCCACCTAAAATTTCAGCAGAACTCACACCTTCAAATACACCTTTTAATCCAAAACCAATTAAAACAGGTGTTCCTAAGGCAAGTAATCCCGGTAATATCATTTGACGTAATGCCGCCTGAGTAGAAATGGCAACACACTTTTCGTATTCTGGTTTGGCGGTTCCTTCCATAATTCCCGGTATTTCACGGAATTGACGGCGCACTTCCTCAACCATGCTCATCGCAGCATTTCCAACTGCCTTTATTGCCATGGAAGAAAATAAAAATGGTATCATTCCTCCAACAAATAATCCGGCTAAAACCGGTGCTTTATAAATATCAATTCCATCAATATCGGCTACACCAACAAAGGCTGCAAATAATGCCAAAGATGTTAATGCGGCAGATGCGATAGCAAAACCTTTTCCAATAGCTGCAGTGGTATTTCCTGCCGCATCCAGAACATCAGTTCTTTCACGAACTTCTTTAGGAAGATCACTCATTTCTGCAATTCCACCAGCGTTATCTGCTATAGGTCCGAAGGCATCAATTGCAAGTTGCATGGCAGTTGTGGCCATCATACCTGCAGCAGCAATGGCAACTCCATAAATTCCTGCAAAAGAGAAAGAAGCAACAATTCCGGTAGCTAAAACAAGAATAGGTAACATGGTCGACTGCATTCCCATTGCAAGTCCGCCTATAATATTTGTGGCATGTCCTGTCGAAGATTGACGAACAATCGACAATACCGGTTTTCTACCCATGGAAGTATAAAACTCAGTAATTATACTGATAAGAGTACCAACAACAAGCCCTACAATAATTGCAAAATAAATATCAAGTGCTGTAAATGTTTTTATAGTTTCACCGGGTTCAGCTTCTCCCATTTGCATAGGTCCTGCCGGCATAATATTCATCACAATAAAATAACTCGCTATTGCTGTAATAATAATGGAAACCCAGTTCCCCATATTTAAGGCCTTCTGCACATTTCCACCTTCTTTAACACGCACGAAAAATGTCCCGGCCACCGACGCGAGTATTCCCATTCCGGCAATTACCATTGGTAATATCATTGGAGCCATTCCACCAACATTATCATCAGAGATAATTTCTCTACCTAGCACCATGGTGGCAAGAACTGTAGCCACATAACTACCGAACAGATCGGCACCCATTCCTGCTACGTCACCTACGTTATCACCTACGTTATCGGCAATTGTAGCCGGATTTCTTGGATCATCCTCCGGAATTCCTGCCTCTACTTTTCCAACAAGGTCGGCACCAACATCTGCTGCCTTTGTATAAATTCCACCGCCAACGCGGGCAAATAATGCAATACTTTCCGCTCCGAGAGAAAATCCGGTTAATACTTCCAGAGCCTTTTCCATTTCAGCACCATTCACAGAACTTCCATCAACAAAAATGAAATACAATGCTATAAAAAGAGATCCGAGACCCAAAACGGCCAAACCGGCAACGCCTAATCCCATAACTGAACCTCCGGCAAAGGAAACCTTTAATGCCTTTGATAAACTGGTTCTGGCAGCCTGTGTAGTTCTTACATTGGCACGGGTAGCTATTTTCATCCCAATTAATCCGGCCAGTCCACTGAATATTGCACCAATAATAAATGCAATTACTATGGTCGGATCACTTCTATCGTTAGTAGTAGATAACCAACCTAATAAAACGGACGCGATTATAACATAACCGCCCAATATCAGATATTCG
>JAYSYX010000455.1:0-2465 GCA_043727235.1 Bacteroidota bacterium | reverse complement strand
CCGTTTTATATGGAAGCAGTGCATTAAATGGGGTTATTTCCGTTCGCACTGCATGGCCAAACTCCAAGCCTGAAAGTAATATTACCATGTATCATGGTATTTACAATAAACCGGATTTTGCACCGGCAACCTGGTGGGATAATAATCCTACATTTACGGGAATAAATTTTTCGCACAAACAGAAATTTGAAAAAATGGATCTCGTTTTGGGCGGACATATTTCGGATAATAATTCCTATTTATTAGGGCAATATTCCAATCGTGCGCGATTAAATTGGAAAACACGTTTTCATCCTAAAAATAATGAAAGGATCACCTGGGGATTAAATGGAAATGTAATGTCGGATCGCGAGGGATTATTTTTTTTATGGGAGGGAGCTGATACAGGAGCGTATTTGCCTTTTCAGGGTTATGTGGATACCAGTACTTCCACTTTATTGAACTGGCAATTCAAATGGTTATCGTTGGACCCCTGGTTAAATTATTTCGGCAAAAATGATAATTCGCATAAATTTAAAATGCGTTTTTATAATAATAATGTTGATTATTCGGATACTACGGGAGGCAACGGATATTTATTAAACTTTGACTATCGGTTTCATCGTGAATTTAACAGAGATATTGTACTTATATTCGGTGTAACAGGATATTATTTTAATGTGGATGATTTTGAATTGGGTGTGCATTCGGGTTTTTCGGGTGGAACTTATGTTCAGGTTGATAAAAAATTATTTGATAAATTGATATTGAATGTGGGAATGCGTGAGGAAATATATCAACTGGATACGATCGCCGGTTCTGCTGTTCCAATATTTAAGGGAGGACTAAATTATAAATTGGGAAGATTAACAAATATCCGGATGTCGTTTGGTCAGGGATATCGTTTTCCGAGTTTGGTGGAAAAATACGCACATTCTAATTTGGGTTCCTTAGCAATTTTTCCCAACCCTGATCTGCTTGCAGAATACGGATGGAATACAGAACTCGCGATCAAAAGATCTTTTGACAGAGATGTTTTCAAAGGATATGCAGATATCGCTTTTTATGTAACTGATTATTTCCAGATGACTGAATTCAGCTTTAATTTTTATCCGGGAGAAGGACCGGGGTTTAAATCACAGAACACCACAAGAGCAAGAATTGGAGGAATGGAATTTACTTTAAGAGGAGATATTTCTTTATTTGGAAATGAATTAACTTTTTGGGGAGGATATAATTACATATACCCTGCAGATCTTGCCGGCGATTCGAGTAATTTGGATGTTGGCACATTTATGCAGAATTTTATTGAAGGATTTTCTGCTAAATCAACCGACAGTGTATTTCTTGCATCAGTATTAAAGTATAGGTTCCGTCACATGATACGAATGGATATGCAATATTCTGTAAAGAAATTTACCTTCGGTGCAAATTTTAATTATTATAGTTTGATGGAAAATTTGGATGCCATTTATATATCCTTTATTCCCGGAATTAACGAATACAGAGAGGATCATTTAAATGGAGATTGGATATTTGATGCACGGTTGGGATATAATATCACTCAAAATTCTAAGGTGCAATTTCTCGTAAAAAATATGTTCAACAGAATGTATGCATTGCGTCCGGCAAAATATGACCCGCCGAGAAATTTTACGGTGCAGTATAAAATTAATTTTTGAGGTAACGAATTAATATAACCACTGCGGGTACTCTGTAGGTTAGAGATTTGATGAATTAATCAAGAATTGGAATTTATCCTGTCTGATTAAACATTTCAGATAGGATCGTGATTTTTTGTATGTCATCCCTACGGGATTTGCTTGTCATTCCATACATACTGTTACCGATATTTCGTCCTTACAGGACTGGTTTTTTTACGAGTAATAATAATTCGCATATTCTTATAATACAACTGTTGGATTAATGCCTTCCTACAAGGTGAATGGTATGCGGGTATTACAATTATAAATGTGATACGAAGTGCCGTAGGCATGGCATATTGGTAACAAAAGCATCATCATGACAAATCCAGTGCCGTAGGCATGATATATTAAAGAAGTTTAATGGGGACTTTAAACTTACAGTGTTAAATATTTGATTTATAAAAATGACATGCATTTCCAATCTTTCATTGTTAATAAATCAATAATAAACCACTCGGCGAGATTCCTTACTTGAGAAAATTTAATTGCAAATAAAAATTCAGATACTAAAATTTTACTTGTAAAATTATATTTTAATTAAATACACTGCATTCAAAAAATTTTATTTTCTTTTTATCAACCCTATGATCAATAAAAACACAACAGATCCAACCACCGCAGCTGCAATGCTGTAAAGCAAATTGGTTTCTGCAATACCGAGTTTCTCGAATATCCATCCACCCAAAACAGCGCCAACTATTCCGACGATAATATTTCCGATTATACCGAAGCCTTCGCCTTTTACCAATTTTCCGCCCAGCCAACCGGCGAGGGCGCCTA
>JAYSYX010000454.1:0-6149 GCA_043727235.1 Bacteroidota bacterium | reverse complement strand
TCACTTCACTGCAAGTGAGATAAACAACTTCACCGGTTTCGGTATTCATGGCACCTAAACTATTTACTATTACAGTACCGCTTGCACCCAATCCATTTGCAATTTCAAGGTCAACATTTATTTGCCCGAATTGCACAACGCCATCCGTAAATTGATCAAACACATTTATACCGTCAGTAGTGTCAGCAACAAATACATCATATTGTCCGAGATATCCCCGCAACTCATTTGGCACAATATCTTCCAAACCATATATAACCCTTAAACTATCCGCGAGAGTTATATGCGTGGCAACTCCGGTGTAATTAATACTGGCACTTAAAGCTTGAAAAAAAGTATTTACACCATCTCCACTACTTCCTCTTAGGTCAATTGTATATCCATGAAGATCATAGGGTTCATCGAGAGTATCATTGGGGGCAACTTTACTTACAATATGAACCGAATTTCCATCAGGACCAATTGCACCCGGAATATCATAAATAATTTCTATAGTGTCATTAATACTATTAACCACATACACAACAACATGTCCGCTTTCAATTCCCATCATGGTAAATTCAGGTCCACCCATATCGTACTCCACATCATTGGCACTATTGATAAGATTTTGTTCCGGGAAAACCGCAGTAGCTTCCAGCAATTCCATATCGTAAGCAGTAAATTGAATAAATAGTGCATCGCTGGTATCAATGAAAACAGAATCGCCATTGCTACCGGGGGTATTAAAATTCAATATTTCGGCATACATATTTCCCTCCACTGTCATACCCTCGAGGTCTTTAATAATAACTACAGGTACACCTGTTGCGGGAACTGAAAAGAAAGTATCTTGCATTATAAGTGCACCATCGGTAAAATTTGTCAATTTCAAAACAACAGTATCGAGATCAACAGGTAAACCATTTGCTAAGGAAACGCTCAAAAACCCGTGACTAAAGGTTGCGGTTTCAAAAAAACTTGTTGCGTCAATTAGTGTGGGATCAGTGGAAAGACCTGTAAGCGGATCTAAAACGGCGGAGTCACCATTAGATAAAATAATAAGTGTTCCGATTGGAAAACCCAGATCAATTGCGATCTGGCCAAGAGAAATGGACACTTCCATTTCCTGATCCTCCAAAGTAAGGGAATCGAGGGAAACATAAATTTCAACTGATGTATCGGGAATTTCTATAGCTTCCTGTGTAAGGTCGTAGTTAAGTAATTCGCTTTTGTAAACGAGGGTGACACTCTCATCCTCTTCAAACTGGGTAAGGGAGTCAGGTACAAGATCGTAAATTGTAAGTTCACCCGTTACAATTGGGGTGAGATATCGGGTATCCCAACCTGTATCCAGACTTCTCCGGCAGGAGCTGATGACCAATATTACACAAATTACGAGGAGTAGCCCTTTATAATGTTTGTTCATTATTTGGTGAAGATAAAGAATATTTTATTGCAGTTGTATCAAACGCTGTTTAATGTCACTTAACTGACCCTTCGGAATGGCTTCAATAAGTTTGCGGGTGTATTCTTTTTGGGGATTGTGATAAATTTCATCTGATGCACCCATTTCCTCAATAACGCCTTTATTCATCACCACCATACGGTCGCTCATGAATTTAACAACCCCCAGATCGTGAGAAATAAATATATAGGTAAAATTAAATTCGTTTCGCAATTGGATAAGCAGATTTAAAACCTGTGCCTGCACACTTACATCGAGTGCGGAAACACTTTCATCACAAATAATAAATTTCGGATTTAAAGCAAGTGCTCTGGCAATACAAATTCGCTGACGTTGTCCACCGGAAAATTCATGCGGATAACGGTTATAAAAGTCGGCCTTTAAACCTGTTTTTTCCATTAATTCTATCACCTTTTCCTTGCGCATTTTATCATTTGCATATAATTTATGAACTGTCATAGGTTCTTTTATTGCACTTCCAACGGTCATTCGTGGATTTAATGATGAATAAGGATCCTGAAATATTATCTGAATATCTTTTCGCAAAGGTTTCATTTCATTTTGCGATAATTCCAGTATGTTTTTTCCCTTGAACAAAATATTTCCTGATACAGGCTCAACCAAACGTATAATTGTTCTACCCAATGTAGTTTTTCCGCATCCGCTTTCACCAACCAATCCCAAAGTTTCACCGGGATAAACATCAAAAGAAACATCATCCACTGCTTTAACCCATTCCGTTACTTTTCCGAAAATTGTTTTTGTTGCAGGGAACCATGTTTTAATATTTTCAATTTTTAGAATGGGTTCTTGTTGTTGAAGATCAATTAATCGCTGATCAGTTTCTTGTTTGCTTACGATATTTGTTTTCAGAATATCTGTTATGCTATTTTCTTGTCCACCCTCAGAATCTGTGCGTGCAAATAAATTTCCCGATTCATCTTCACGCATAAAATCGGCTATTACAGGTAATTTTTTTAAACGGAGGTCCAATTGTGGGCGACAAGCCATTAATCCCTTGGTGTATGGGTGTTTGGGATTTTCGAAAATTTCGAGAACAGTTCCCTGCTCTACAATTTTTCCTTTGTACATCACCAAAACTCTGTCAGCAATTTCTGCAATTACACCGAGATCATGTGTAATAAAAATAATACTGCTATTAATTGATTTTTTAAGTTCAGACATTAATTGCAGTATGGTTTTCTGCACCGTTACATCTAAAGCTGTTGTCGGTTCATCTGCAATTAAAATATCCGGATTGCAACTCATCGCCATTGCGATCATTACTCTTTGTTTTTGTCCTCCGCTTAATGTGTGAGGATATGAAGAATAAATTCTTTCGGGAGATGGAAGTTGTACCTTTTGAAATAATTGTAGTGTTAATGCCTTTGCTTCTTTTTTATTTTTTTTCTGATGTAAAATTATTGCCTCATCAACTTGTGAACCACAGGTAAATACAGGATTTAAACTCGTCATGGGTTCCTGAAATATCATGGAAATTTTATTTCCGCGGTAATGCCGCATTTCTGCCTCAGGAACTTTAGTGAGGTCTACAGCACCTTTCTCACTATGATATATTAATCCTCCACCAACAATTTTTCCGGGAGGATTTGGAATAAGTCGCATTAGCGATAATGAAGTAACTGATTTTCCGGAACCAGATTCACCAACTATGCCAACAGTTTCTCCTCTGTAAATTTGAAATGAAATATCATCCACAGCTTTTATTATTCCACCATCAGTTGTAAAATGGGTGGATAAATTTTTAACATCCAGCAACAGATCCTTTTGCATGTGGTAAAAATAGTGGGGAAAGTTGAGAATCCACAGAGTTCCTCCGGTAACTCTTTGGCGAAGGGATTCACAGAGTTCCTCCGGTAACTCTTTGGCGAAGGGAGGGGATAAAACACCCTCCAAAGTACTTTACCACAGAGTTACCGAAGGAACTCTGTGGAAGGGTGACTAGAATCATCACGAAATAAATATCTTTCTAACCGCTTACACACAGACCTAACTAATAAAGTCTCTAAATTGTAATTCTAAAACATAAATTTATCGCAATTACTACCATAATAATTCAGATAAAACAATTACCTTCAATCAATGACTTTACGAACCCTTAGAACCAATAAAGAAACTAGTTATTTTTGTACATTCACTAATTGTAATTGGTTACCTTTATTTCAACTCACCAATTTTTATGACAAAATATATTCCTGGTTCGATTTTCTTGTTAAGCGAGGTGATAAAATAATTGGATATGTAATTATGCCAAATCATTTACATTCTATTATTTATTTGGATAAATATAGCCCTGAAATTAATAAGGTAATTGGCGAGGCTAAAAGATTATTTTCGTATTCAATTGTAAATAAACTTAAAAAACTTGGTGAGGACGATATTATAATTCAATTACAAAATTTCGTAAATGAGTATGAAAAAAAGAAGGGTATCAAACAAAAAGTTTTTGAAGATTCCTTTGATTGCAAGGAATGTTTTGGATATAGATTTATACAGCAAAAATTGGATTATATCCACAACAATCCCGTTAAGAAAAATTTAATAATCACACCGGAAGAATATATACATAGTAGTGCAAAATTTTACTCAACGGGAGAGCAGGGTATTTATCCTGTCACTCATTTTGTTGAGGCGTTTGAAGGGAAGGAGGCATACGAGTTTTCAAAGAAATACTTTTTCAGGTGACGCATGAGCTACGATTATCCTGGAGGATATATATTCCTCCGAGTGCCACAGAGTTCCTTCGGTAACTCTGTGGCGAAGAATCTACGATAAAGTTCCTTCGGTAACTCTGTGGCGAAATCTATGATAAAATTCCTTCAGTAACTCTGTGAAGGTAATCATCAAACATAAATCACATTCTCCTCCCTAATCAACTCCATTCCCTTCAACCGCATAATAACCTGTGCAACTGCAATTACATCTTTGCTGCAATATAAACCTATGCGTTTGAGGTCGTTCTGATTCCAGTAAACATCGCCGACCATACTTCCGTCAATGTCATCCTTGGGGGTGGGAATTTCTAAAATCGTAGCCAATAAATTTAAAGAAGTATAATTTTTATAATCGCCGAATTTCCATAATTCCAGTGTATCCACATGATTTACTTCCCAGGGTTTTTTGCCGTAAATATCTAAAACGGGCGGTAAGGTAATTCTGTTTATCAAATATCTTCTGCAAAGCCAGGGGACATCAAATTCGCGAATATTATGTCCGCATAACTGGAAATTATTTTTGGAGACATTTATTAGTGTCTGTTTAAATTCTTCAAGCAACATTTTTTCATCATCACCCTTAAATGTTTTTATTTTAAGGTGATAATCATTATTTACTTTTTGGATATAAGCGCAGGAAATACAAATTATTTTTCCGAATTCTGCAAATATTCCGGCTTTTGAAAAATAAAATTCTTTTTTGTCTTCTTCTTCCTTTCGGGTGCGACCTACCTTATCGTCAAATAATTTTTGTAATTCCGGAGCGAGTTCATCATAGTGTTTTTTTCCGGGTACTGTTTCGATGTCGAAAATAAAAAGATTTTCGGGTGTGATTGTTTGTAACATACATTTTATTTTTAAGGGTTAATAAATACATAAATCAAAAATAAGGTTTTTATTTCAAGATTCAATTTTGTTATACATTGGGATACATACTCCTGTTATACCTTTCCCTTTACCACTCATTAAAAAAGAAATAGTATCTGCTATGTCTTCTGTTGGGGTAAAAGTTTTAAATTGCTCCTCTGTTGCCCAACTTAAATTATTCGGGGTTTGTAAGGTTGCAGGTAAAATAATATTTGCACGAACATTAAAATTGCGGCATTCCTCTGCAACGCTCAGCGTAATTGAAACCAATGCGCTTTTACTTGCTGTGTATAAAGTATTTCCTTTTGCCTGGTGCAAAACAGGTTTTGCGCCTATTGTTACAATAGATCCATTTCCGGATGCTTTAAGAATAGGAACAATTTCTTTTAACAATAAAAAGGTGGGTTTTACATTAAGGTCCATCAAAAAATTGTAATCTGTTTCGGTATAATCTGCAATAGAACCAGCGCCTTTGTAGCCTCCTGCAAGATGAACCAGTCCGAAAATAGTGTCCTTTATGCCAGATATCCAATTGCGAACCTCTGATTCCTTAGCAAGATCGGCAATAACTGGAAAAAGAGTTTTATTGATTTGTTGCGGGAAAAATTGGACGAGAACATCCTTGCTTTTTTCATTTAAAACAGCCGCATGAAGAGTCCATCCATCGGCTAAAAGTCTTGTGGTTACTGCTTTTCCCAACCCACCGTCAGCTCCTGTGATCAGTAATATTTTCGTTTCCATCTAATGGTCTTTTAGCCAAAGTTAAGGTTTTGTAGAGGCTATTGGACAATTTGGTTGGGCTGTATTAACGGCGGATTTCTTTTTACAAGGAAAAAACATTTATTTTGTGCAGTAATCAACAAACCAAATGAGTTTGTTCCACAACCTTAAATACCACCGAATATGAAGAAATCAATATTAGCTCTTACTATTGCGACTCTTTCAATCCTTAGTACCAAACAGGTAAATGCCCAACTTTGGCTCATGACGGATGGTGGCATTTTTTTTACAAAAGACCTTGTTGGTGAAGGTATTAACCTAAAAGCCGGCTGGCATTATGGTGATTACGACTATAATATGGTGACTTTGGGTGGAGGTTA
>JAYSYX010000453.1:0-17431 GCA_043727235.1 Bacteroidota bacterium | reverse complement strand
TTTGTAATTGGTTTGCCTCTAATGAGCGAATATCCGATTGTTATTAAGAACGCATACATAATAAAAGATATTAGCATTCCATAATAATCGATATACACCATGTAGGATGAAGGTATATAGTCTCTATGGTTCCAGCCAAAAAGCCCCCAATAGTTTTCAATAAGTAAAAATGGGATCAATGAAAGGGAAATCCATAATTTGTGACGCAATTTTTTTATCCATAAAATTTGCGGTAGTATTCCTTTGAATAAAAGAGCGACGTAGTAGGTAAACCAGCCTGATCCAAAAAGTCCTACGCCAAATGCAGTTTGTTCATAGGTATATGTGTGATTCCAAAAGTTTAACACTTGTTTAGTTTCCAATATTAAACAAATGCCGGCTCCAATCAATAAGAATTTTGCGGATAGTACATTGAGCTCAATTATTGTTTGTCGATATTTAGTAACAAACATATATCCCAATGAAATTAGAATAGTGAATAAAATGAAACCATCAAAAATAAAATCCGATAGAGACCTAAAAGGTATCATGCTTTATTTTTATTCCTCCGTTTCACTTTCCAGGGCGCGTCAATTTCCCAATCGCCTGCCATAATACATCCGTAAGGCATAATTTCGTCGAGCACCTCTCCGAGGCC
Source organism: Bacteroidota bacterium (assembly GCA_043727235.1). Classification (GTDB taxonomy): domain Bacteria; phylum Bacteroidota; class Bacteroidia; order Chitinophagales; family BACL12; genus UBA7236. Next base: position 16,794 of record JAYSYX010000453.1, on the reverse strand, counting down.
GAATTCCTGCATCTGACGCTTTACCATTTCTGCATTTTTGTATGCGCTCGGTAATTCGGAAATGTCAATATGATTTGAAAAGAAACGAATATCGAAACCCTGTGTTTCTTCAATAAAAAGTTCCTCAATTGTTTTATGCGCCTTATTTTTTTTATGTCTTCCACGACTAATATTACGTCCTGCACCATGTGGTGCAAAACCTAAATTATTGGCGGTTGTTTTTCCTTTTACAATTAATACGGGTTCACTCATATTCAATGGAATTAAACGCAAACCATCACTACTATCCGGAACAAATTTATCGTCAAGCGGCGTAGCACCTTTGGCGTGATAAAACAGATCATCCTCCTTAAAAACAAAATTGTGTTCATTCCAGAATCTGTCGTAAGGATCCATGTTTAATTTTTTAGCCGTAGCATCATGCAAGGTTTTATGGTTCAATTTTGTCCATTCCCTGACTAATTGCAAAGCATCCCAATAAGCTATTCCTTCTTTGGTATCAAAAGGTATCCATGCATTTTTTTCCGGTGTTTTCGGCGAGATCTCTTTTCTGAAAACTTCTGCAATTTTCATTCCCTGATTATACAAATTTGCGCCAAAACCACGACTTCCGTGATGAGTTACCATCATGGTTTCTCCGGTATTTTTTGATACACCAACAAATAAAAAGTGATTTCCATCGCCTTGAGTACCCAAATGTGTTTTTGCGAAATTGATACTGCGTTCAGAATTTAAAAAACGATTTTCTAAAAGTTTCGCCTCCAGTTCTCCCGGAAGTTCTGAAAATTCTAATCTTCCACCACCACCAAAATGTGTGATGGAATGTGCCATATCCAATACTTTTTTTGGCGATGAAAAACCAAAATTTGTCATCATTACCGAACAACAAATATCAGCACTGTGCATGGAAGGGTGAATTGCATTTCTTGCAATAACAACTCCACCAACAGGAATTTGTCCAGGCCCGGTAGGACAAGCATCCGGCATTACCGCACCACCAACAAGTGTAGGTGTGATCATCAATTCGCGCATAGTGGAAAGTACACTTTCAACATTTAATATTTCTTCTTCTGTTTCCGCTATAATATTTTGGTAGAATGAAACAGGTTCTGAAAAGGGTTCTATGTATTTAGGACGGAAGGTTTCCAAATAGGCAAATAACTCCTCACCACTCAACTGATTATCGTTGGCGTAAGCAATAGCTTCTTTAAACCATTTCCCCGGTTTAAATCCTAAATTAAGTAAATCCTGTCCTGTGATCATTTTAAAATTATTGAGACCTTTTTACAATTTTTTCACAATTTTAGTTCCTTCAATCGAGGAAAATAAAATGTAAATTAAAGTAAAATTAAAAAAATAAATGGAAATTAATAATTTGGATGCAAGGGAAGTTGTAAAAATGAAAATTTAATTTACAGTTGAATTGTCTTCAATTTTTTTACTCCGAACATAAAAGCTAAACCAATATTATTGGTATTTATCCCCTCAAAATTTTTATTAGTAATTGCAATATTATATCCATACACCACTTTCCAACGATCGAATCCTAAACCAATTTCCGGTCTGATTCTTAGCGAAGATTCCTCAAGATCAGTATAATAAATTATGTTGAATCCAAGAGCCATGCCGGCAACCCCACCACCCATCCAGGCGCCGATTTTTGGTCCTATCACAAGCTCATCGTCAATTTTTATCTCAGAGGAAATAAAACAGGCCCATGCTGCAGGGTGGTATCCAACTATTCCATATTGATTTAGGGAAATGCCAACCTCTCCATAATGATTTTGCCAAAAATTGTATCCTGCTAAAATGGAAATATTTCTTTGCAAATCCATATTATATCCCACAATTACTTTTGAAGTATCTGAAGAGGATTGACTAGAACATAAAGATGCCTGTAAAAAGAAAAAGATCAGAACAGTGAAGATGTTTGACATAGATAATTAAGAAGGATTTTACTGATCTTATGAACGTAAATTTTCCTTTTTTTAATCTATTAAGGTAAAATAACTATAAAGTTTTCTGGCAAAGTTGTTAAGGTCGTTATCCGTTTCAAATGCGTAAGTATCATCAGCATATTGAATTGAAATTGTATACAAATACCCTGATTTCGCTTTTTCAGAATAAACTACCAAATCGTACCTGCTTTGATTTAATCCTTTTGATTTTCGGTAAAATCGGGTATTAAGTAAATAGGCATCTTTCCCATCCGACAATTTTATTTTTTCTGCCCCATCTTCAAAATTTTTAGGAAATTTTCTGTCAGAATTACTTCTATAACCATCTAAACATTCCTTTTTACAGTCCTCAAGATCTTTGCCCTCTTGAGTAAGCATAAAAATGGTCACTATAACCGGTGAGCCATTAAATATTGCGGGAAGGGCCAAACCGCTTGCTTCTAAAAACTGTTGGGGATCATTGCCACCAGTTGGCATTTGTCTCCAATTGTATGGAAATTTAATTTCGTAATTATCGGTATTCACGGTTTTTAAACTATCCCAAATTGTTTGAGCAACTTGGCTAAAGGTTAATGTTGTTGAGAATATAAAAATAAGTGTGAATAGTTTTTTCATTGTAGAAAGGATTAATAAAGGTTTGTAAAAGTAGTTATTATTAATATAATTGAGGTAAAAATTAGGTCATCGTTGACAAGATGATGTATATTTCTTCATCCGTTTTGAATATTTGAAAATCTGATAAACTAATAATTAAAACAATAATTATGGACAGAACGGAAATATTTTTTCATTTTGTATTGTCATACTCTCAATATTAATTATCCTATATAGGGCATATATCTAACTGATTTTAACTTTTTATCCTCAAAAAACAAAACAGTATAATCAATCGCATCCCCAAAATAAAACTCTATATATTTATAATTATTATTATCATGCTTAAAAATGGCAAATTTACTTTTTACCTCTTCCAGACTCATACCTATTTTTATGCCTTTTTTAAAAATAAAAGCAGTATCATATATTTCAGAAAATGCGATTAATTCCCTTGTTGTGTAGAGGGATTTATAAAATCCCACACTTGAATTCTCCCATTTTAGGGTGATTAATGTATCAGTTGATTGGATGTCATGTATGTTTTGAACTTCTTTTGCAACTTCTTCAACTGGTTTGGTGATATACTTTATAAAATATCTTATCGACAGAGAATCATAGGGAAAAAGAAATGGATTATTTGCATAGTTTTCTTCTATGGAAATAGAATCAAGCGCTTTGTACTTGTCCTTTTTCGTCAATTCAATCCCGGTATTTTCATCTGGTATAATAACTTTGTTTTTTTTAGGTGAACAAGAAAGAGCAAAAACGAAAAATAGTATTAATAAGCTCCTCATAAGAAAAAGAATCGGTTTGATTTCTATATTTTCATTTTTCATAAATCACCAATTTTTAACATGATATTTTTTCGGAAAAAGTTAACTTCAAAACTATAGCAATAATTGGAATTCAATCGATCCTTTCAAATATTATATCATCTATCCAAATTATCAGGTCTTTGTCTTGTGAATTTGCTGTAATTCCAATTTCAACGCTGCTATACATCCCTTTTGTGCCTTGTTGAGAATATAGAAGATCCTTAGGAAGCGTCCTGTTATTTTGAGTATCAATAATTAACGATCCGTTTTGCCAAAGCTTAACTGTGCCTTCATTTTTTTGAGAAAGTTTAACTTCCCAAACTATTTCCACCCATTCGTTTCGCGGAAAATCAATTTCCTGCCCTATGGGTTGCAAGATGGAACTTTCGTAAAACTTATATTCAACGAGGAGTTGGTTATTTACCAATGCAAGTCGCATACCCGGACCGGCACCAATGGCAGTTTGTTCCTCCAGATCAAATAGAAATACCCAATCCAATAAATTTGTTCCTTCTATAAAATACCAACCGCTGAGCCTTACTGTTTCTCCATCCCAAAAGGCCATATTTTGTTTTGCAATACTGCATTTTGAAAGCAATTCATCAGTTGACCTTGCTGCAATAAACTTTAATGCTTGATTACCGGAATGAAATTTTGTGGTATCAACTAAAATAGTATTGTTTTCATTTGTAAGCTGTGTAAACGACCAATTTATATCCTCATCGGAAAGTAATTCCTCTAATGCAGAGTAACTTTCAAAATCATCCTCAAAAAAATCCGGTCCGTCGAAGAATTTTTCTTTGTTGCAGGAGCTATGTAGAATTGCTAAAACAACTAAGATTATTATATTTTTCATTTTGGTTTATTATTAAATGTGTAACCAATACTTAAACCAGCCCACTGCTGAATCTGAAAATCAACAAGATAGGATATGAGTGGTGTATAGCTGACCCTGTAAAACCAGTTTTTTGATTCCGGTTGATATCGGTAACCTATAACAGCCGTTGTAAGTGCAAAAAAACTCCCCTTTGTGGTAATGGTAATTCCCTGACCTAAACCTGTTTCCAGCTTATGTGAATTTTTACCATAAAGAGAATTTATCATCAATGGAAAAACAATACCTACACCATTGTTTTTGTCGATGGGAGCAATACTTAAACCTGCCCTCCAGGTTAATTCAGTATTATTTTTCGTAAAAAATACCTTTTCGTAATTTATGGATCCTAATCCGCCGCTACCGCCAATTTCTAAAAAAATTGATCTGCGATTATTTTCTGTTTGCCCTAATAATATAATTGAAATAAATATTAGAAGTAAGGTTATTGGTAGCTTTAGCATTTTTTGTAACTGCTAGTAATTATTTTAAGTTTCTATTTAAATTACTCTTTTTTATTTATTCTTTAATCAACTTTCTAGTTTCGGAATAAATTTCTTCAGATATTTTAATTATATAAAATCCCCGGGGTATAAAATTAAGGTCTATATTGTTGTTCAAACTTGTTTGTTGTAAATCAAATACTAAAGCTCCTGTCAAATCGTAAATTGAAATTCTGTTTTGTCCCGGTTGTTCAAAGTTAATATTTAATCTGTCGGAAGTTGGGTTTGGGAAAATATCTGTATTTTCATAAGGAGATAAGATTCCTGTATTTGTTGCCACATTCTTGACACAGCGAACTGATAAGCCGCAATTAGCAACTGCAACGGATTCCTCTAAAGCCGGGCTGGTAGATTTTAAGTTAAATATAAATCCCCTTGGAAAATCATCCGAAGCCCAAAGAGATGCACTCCAAAAACTACCTAAGGTATTTAAACCTATAAACCCATTTGGATTGCCCCTATATCCACCGGGAAGACCTGAAAAGTTACTTATATTGTTTACAGATATATCTGTGGATGTCCAATGCTCTGTACCAATTTCTTTCATTTTGGAGCCTGCAATAGAATCTCCTCCGAGAAAATCACTTAAAATTAACCATTCATCATAATTAGGCACGTGCCAGCCAAGGGGGCAAAGATTATTTGTATTCACTGTAAACCATGTATAGAGTCTCCCATAAATATTAACATTCACGGTTTCATCATCATATGCCCATTGATAAATAGATGAGGAGTCGTTATTAACATTAAGTGTTGTAGTGGGTATTTCCTGGCCATTGTTAAAATGAGTAGTTTTTAAATTCTCCTGCATCCACACCTGTGAACCAATTGTAATTGTATTATAAACGTTGCCATCGATGTCGGTTAATGTTTGGGCATCGATATTATATCTCAGTAATGAAAAAGTTAACAATAAGTAAATTTTTATACTCATTTGAATAGGACATAAGACCTGGGGAATAGGAGATTGAAAATAGGACATGGGAAAACAATGAGTGGAATGTGGTAAAATTTCGAAAAAATTAGACTTCTTAAAAATACAGTCTTTATTCACCTAAAACAAATATTTTTAGTAAATGTGAAAAATATGACTTTATGATTACCTTTTAATTTTATTGTTAATCATAAAATTTCAAAAATCCAGAAAAAAGAATAAACTGAATCTTATTTGCTTTTCATGAAAGGCTCCATTATACTATTTCTATTTCCTTCTGAGTCGTAAAACGATACAAACATTCCTATTCCGGGAATTTCCATTGGTTCTGCAATTATTTCTCCACCGGCCTTCTCAATTTTTTTCATCGCTTTACTAATGTCAGCAACTGCTATTACAACTGATGGATACACTGCAGGTTGTTTGGTATCTTTGATAAAGAAACCGCCATTTATCATGCCTAGTTCTTTCGGGGAGCCCGTTGTATAAGTATCACAAGTGGTCGCAGTTACATAATTTCCCATCTCCGGACCTAATTGTTGTGTTTTCCATCCGAAGGCAGAGGAATAAAATTTTGAGATTCTTTTTCTGTCCTCTGCAGGAAATTCAAAATGTACCACTGGGTTCATTTTACGAGTATCGTAAGGACTCTTTTTCTTTGTTGCAGATGTTTTAAGTGTTTTAGCGGTTTTTTTTGGTTTGGAAGTAGCCATTTTTATTTAATTAAATCTATAATCTTGATAAAAATATTGTGCCATCCCTTCGTTGCAAATTTTTATGTCCGCTTGCATAGCTAATTTGGATAAACTTTGAAATTCGATTGCAGAAATATAAATAAATCAGGGGGATTATTTTCTCATAAAAGGGTGCAAATGTCGCACTTATAGTTAAAATCCTAGGATAGATTTCTGTGTTTTTTCAGTAAATTCCTTTGTTCAAAAATATATTTAGTGTTTTTATCCTTCAAAAGATCAATAATTTTCAGGACACCGAAATAATTGAATGTTATTCCCAGAGGTATGCCGATAATATAATCTGTATTTGAAACTAAACTGTTTCTGTGGATAATATCAAAGAAAAAATAGGTGCAAGGCACAAAAAATAACCAACTGCTAAGCATGCCGGCATTATAAAATGTCTTCCCTTTTATATTAAAGAAGAATGTATGAGCAAAAAAATTAGCTACAGAAACGAGTATGGTGGCCATCCCAAGCCAAATTGCCCTTTCGGCAAACAGTGCTGCTGCAAAATAAATAAACCATCCTGCCACAACATTTACAATAAATGCTGAATGAGTGTTTAATGGATAGCGGTCGGGTATTGTATTATTTTTACCTCCCAGAATTTTATTTACCATACCCGGAAAGGTGCCCGGAATTCTGTATTCTTCTAATTGGTGGAAAAATAGTGATGTCAAACTTAAGTACATGAGGATTTGATAATTCGAAAGGTTTTTATTTTCCACCAAAACGAATGTCAAAACAAAAATGGATAATACTCCACCAATGTCATACCAATGATATCTTAAAAAATTCATTACTTAGTCTATTACATTTTCTTTCGGATTGGGTCCACATTACATTTTGTATTTGAAATACACTTATTCAGATTTTTTTGTAACCTTATTTTATTCAGAGCACGAAAAAACTAATCCTCCAATCCCTTTCCCTTCAATATATGTTTTGAATATTTTTCAATTCTATCCTCTCTTGTTTTGACTAATTTAGCCGAGGAAAAGTACAGCAGGTAGCCCCTTTGTCTGCCGGGTGTAAGAGCGAAAAATGCAGCTTTTAACGCGGGTGATTTTTTTAATTTAATTTGAAATTCTTCAGGAATAACATATTCCTTTGTTTTTTTCATCGGCACTTTTAAACCGGCCGTTTCTATTTCTATTGCTTCATAAACATAAGATCTTATAGTGCGTTCCAACTTTACTAATTGTTGCAATCCCGTAAACCTGATCTGGCGTGCGGATTGAACATTCTCTGTTTGTTGTATGAGAATGTTTTTAGCATCATTTAAAAGTACTCCTTTGAAAAAAAGTAAGGCACAGTATTCTTTAAATACATGAATTAATACAATGTTTTTTTTCTTGTAAGCATAACAAGGAACGCCCCATTTCAATTCTTCTGTAAGATCGCAATCGAGAAGTATGAATCTCAATTTATTTATCTCATCCTGCCACTTTTTAGATTTATTAAAATAAAAGTCTACATTCGGATTCATTTTATATTTATTATAATACATTAAATTATACCTTTAGTGAACCACGAAAACCTCTGGCTGCATAATATGATTCTGCTCCATTGTGATAAATAAAAACGGTTCCATAGCGATAATCGCCAAAAAGTGCACCACCAAGTTTTCTGATGTCAGGAGTTGTGATTATCCAACTGGATGTTTTTGTATCGAAGTTTCCAAGTTTTTGAAGGTTTCTGTATTCCTCCTCATTTAATACTGCAATTCCCATGTCTATTGCCATTTCAATCGCACTATTTTCCGGTTTATGTTCCTTTCTGGATTCAAGTGCTTCGTGATCGTAACAGATACTTCTGCGACCTTTAGGGCTTTCGGGGGAGCAATCATAAAATATATATTCTCCTGATTTTTTATCGATGGCAACCACATCCGGTTCACCGCCAGTTTCTTCCATTTGATGGAGCGACCATAATTTCCCGGCATCTGATTTAAGTTTGTCATGAATTTTATCCCATAGAAGGCCTTTATGGCGATTCATGTTTTTTTCAAAACGCAGTTTTAATGTTATTATCAGTTCATCTTTTTGTTCTGCTGATATTTTCTTTTTAACGTTATTGAGTTTTTTCATAAATATTTTTCTAAGTCAGATTTGAGTTATTATAATCTTTTTCAAATATACATTTTTGCTTTAAAATATATCAATTAATTTGTGTGCTTTTATTTAATTCGTTGATTTTTCTGCATGCAGGTCTGAAATACCAGGAGGTTACTGTTAACGCCAATAATAACAGGGTAGGAGCTATCTCGCTCAAAGGATGCTTTAAGGCGATATGTGAAAAAGCAGCACCAGTCATGGAAAAGAAGAATCCTGCATAAGCCCATTCTTTTATCAGCCGAAATTTTGGAACCAATATCGCCATTACTCCTAATATTTTCCAGACGCTGAGGATTGTAAGAAAATATACAGGATAACCCATGTTGATAATAAATTCAATTTCTGATTCTACTCGTAATAATTGTCCAATTCCGCTGGATAACATTCCCAATGAAAGCCAGATAGTGGCTATCCAATAGATTATTTTGTTTCTTTTTGACATATATTTATTTTAACTTAGTAACGATATTCTGTAATTTGTTGTGAGCCATATTTAATCCTTGCGCAAACGGCAGTTGCAACATTTGATCTCTTAATGCAAGAGACCTGTAAACAATCTGCATGGTTAGTTTACTTGTATTGTCTATAAGTTTTTCAAATTCAAGAAATTCCAGCTGAACATCAAAGGGTGTATTTTCCATTTTAAAAGTACGCGTTATCTTCCTGTCCGTTTCCATTTCATGTATCACTCCATTGGCTTTAAATACTACATTGCCCTGCTCATCGGTAGTTTCGAATTGGTAAGCGCCATGCTGTTTATTTTCAAGTTTCAGCACTTTTGTACCCATCCATTGTTCTACTATTTCGGCCTCAGTATATGCTCTGAATAATAGGTCAATTGGTAGGTCAAATTCGCGTGTGATCGTTAATTCCTGTTTGCCTTCATCGGCATCAATTTTTGTTTTTCGTTCCATGATATTTATTTTTTCGGTTTATACTGTTGCATTACAGACTCAAGCTTATTAAACCTGTCGTCCCAAATTTTGCGGAATGGCTCAATAAATTCAGCTAATTCTTTCATTTTCTGTAGGTTTAAATGGTAATAAATTTCTCTTCCGTTTGGAATCTGGCCCAATAATTCGCACTCCGTAAGTATCTGTAAATGTTTGGAAACCGTTGGTCGGGCAGAGTCAAAATTTGAAGCAATTGCTCCGGCAGACATGGTTTGGGTGGCTAGTAACAGTAAGATTGCACGACGGGTTGGGTCTGCTATTGCTTGAAAAATATCTCGTCTTATATTCATTATGTAGCTATTTGGCTACAAATATATATGTAGTTATTTGACTACGCAAATTCTTTAACATTTTTTTTTGAAAAACATAGATGGAATAAATATTATTACCATCAAATCGATTGAATGATCAGATCTATTAATGTAAAAATAATCGAACAGGCACGCATTATCCCGACTCTGAAAGGGTCATATGTTTATAGTAATACCGACACAAATAGAATTCGACCCCGAAGGTGGTCGAATGTAGGAATTCCATATTGTTGTGACAAAATTTAATCAACGTTTTTAAATCAATGATGTGCGATTCATATTATGTTTTTCATATGCGACTACCTCCGGGGTCGGTGCTCGTCGATTGTGCTTTTCTATAAACATGTGATCCCTTCAGGATCGGGTTATAGATACAGAGGAAAATTAAATATTTGTGATGGGAATTGATAGAGGAATTAAATTATATAATTATAATTCGATCATTCCTCCTCCAAATCTTTTCCAAGATAGAAACTGAGATAGATTTGATTGTATTTATCGGCAATGCCATCGAGATTGCAGGCTAATAGAATATATTGATCAAATCCCGATCTAAATACCGTGGGATATCCTATGATCTTAAATTGATTAAAATGTTTATATCCGGGAATGGTTTTTATTGCATTAAGTGGTTGTTGCCATGTTACATTGGGATGATAGATTGTGATAATTGAATAATCGGAGGTGTCAGGATTTGTGATGGTGATTAAAGTATCATTTTGATAAAGTAGTAAAAGCGAATCGTTTTGTTCTTCCCAACATACACTCTGAAATTCACCTTGTTGGATTGCATTACTATCTACCTCGTGCAGGGAAACGGATGATGCATGAAAAATCTCACGTCTGAAATAATTATAAACGGAAGACAATGTTCTAATTCGGGTCAAACATAGGCCGGTATCATCCTGCAATTCTATTTTAAAACTAGCCCTTATGTAATCTGGTATCGTTAAATATTCATCCTCAATAAATAAGGTGTCATCGCTAATAAAGTATGCCACCTCATATTGATTAGAACCGCCATGACATGAGGTTTCTCTGTCAAATGGTAAATTCCAGTATAGAACAGAATCAGAAGCTACATAAATAGAAAAATAACTCAAATATTCTGCATTGTTTACAAAAAACATGGAACTGTCACTGCAACCAAATTCACTATCCCAGCTACCCTTTAAGTTATCGAAATTGAGCGCTGTTTTGTTTTCAGACTTCACATTTTGGGCTGATAGAAATTGTGCTGATAAAATCAAGTTAATACATAATAAACGCATAACATAATTGACCACGCACGTTAATCCACTAATGCGATGGAAATAACCGATAATCTGACCGACATTATTTGAAGAAATAAATATTGAAGAGCAAATCTCTGTTTTATCATCCAATATCTTTGCAAACATTATATAAAAACGATTATAATTCCTTTAACGTATACATTATTTGATTCATTTTCTCCTTGTATTGATCTTCTTTGCTGGCCACGGTCCATGCCAGTATCTGATAATATTTTGTTTCGCTTGCTATAAAGGCTATCGAATAAAATACATCCATACCTTCAATTCTCCCTTTTATGCTTAACAATTTGGCAGGCATATTATTGACCAGTGTATCAATTATATCAGACTTTTCGTCAATTTCCACACTTTGTTCAAACCCATTTAGTAATAATTCTGAATATCCATTTATATCATTTGTATAAACCCCTAAAAGGTCGTTTACTACAAGGGCCTTTTGCATTTCATTTTTTGTTTCGTCTATCACAATAATATAAAACGATCGCAATAAGTTTTGGTATTGCAGCGATGCATCTTCATTTAAATTGGTTACTTCATTTAAATAAGATGGTATTGCAAGTGAATATTTGTTTTCGATAGAAATGATTTGATCCTTTTCACCGGGAAGGCAGGAATTCAAAAAGAGAACTGAAAGAAAGAGGAGGCATATTTTATTCATTGATTTGAGGTTTTTCATAGGAAGACATTTTTTAAATATTAATTTGTGGTATAGGTTGATAAATGATTATTTATTCTTTAATGATGCATCAATAATTCCCTTCAATACTTTCAGATCAACATCCTCCAGTTTATTTAAATATAGGCATCCAACACCGGTTTTGTGTTTACCAAGTTTATTAAGGTAATCAGACTGCTCTTTAATATTCATGGTAAGGTGTAAAGAAAGGTTTGTTTTGCGAGGTGAGAATCCTATGAGCATCCAATCCACTTCTCTTCCTGTGGCAGGACTTTTATATCTTTTATTGCCAAAACCTATCATTGAACTGCCCCACATTTTTGGTTCTTCCCCGGTTGCTTTTTTCATCATTTCCAGTATCACAAAGCTGTCGTTGCGCATTTGTTCATTGGATAAATTCTTAATGTAGTCCTCAACACTGGCTGAGGTTTGCGTAGTTTTTATCACTGCAAGTTTTGATTTTTTTTCTGCCATTGTAATTTTATAGGTTTATTAATTAGGAAGCAAATCGGAATAGAGCCTGGGAATTTCTTCAATCAAAGTTAAACTTTTTCGGAGATTCTAACTATGGGTTATTTGGTAAGGGACAGGCTTATATTTATTCTTTTAAGAAAACTTCGCTTAATAAAATGAGAAATCATACTTATGGTTACTTATAAATTTGTTATCCGTGAAATGCTGTTAATTTCATTAATTCATTCAGTTACTATACTCTGTAGGTTCGGGAAAGGTAATAGGCATATGAGGATATTTGTCTACATTAATTTAAATGGTGAGTCTTGTAAACATTAATAACAAAGTGATTGTGGATGGCACAATATTCTTAGTATTTAGGCTGTAATATTTTAGTTCGATCTATTATATTAATTCTTTATCATGAGAATTACCAGAACTCGCCTTGTTTTATCCTCCCTTGCGCTTATAGTTTTTTTTCTAATAACTGTACAATGCAATACAGGAACAAGAACAAGAGAAACGCCTGATGGATCGGGAGATCCTGATACTTGGAGCGCAAGTATTAATGATAATGCCGATGAAATGCTCGAAAAAGGAAAAGCAATTTTCCGTTTCGAAACTTTTGGCAATGAAGTTTTCTGGACAGATAAACTTAAGCTACATACAGTATTAGTTGATCAAAAACACGGTGGAATAGGGGAGGGCTTAACTCCTAAACAGGCACTAGATGCCGGATTGAAGGTTGATTTAATATTATTGCCTGAGGTATTAAAACAAAAAATTAAGGAAGGTAGTTTTCTTGATGATCCAATTGTTACTTTGGAATTATTGAGATTAAATGCTGTGATAGGTGTTATAGCAAAATTTGAGGATAATAATATTGTTTCCGTTGGATTAACATGTGCATCATGTCATTCGACCGTAGACAGTGAAACAGGAATTGGGAATCGCCTTGACGGTTGGCCAAACCAGGATTTAAACGTAGGTGCAATTGTTTCGATGGCGCCAGATTTAAGTGTTTATACTGAAATGCTTGATGTAGATCTGGAAACTGTAAAAAAAGTGCTTGCAAGTTGGGGCCCCGGGAGATATGATGCACAATTAAATTTAGATGGTAAGGCATTCAGACCCGATGGTAAAACAGGTGCAACATTAATTCCTGAAGCATTTGGACATGCAGGTCATAATTTGCATACATGGACAGGGGGATGGGGAAATTTGACCTATTGGAATGCATTTGTTGCTAATCTCCAATTGAATGGTCAGGGTAATTTTTTTGATCCTCGACTTATGAATGCAGAACAATATCCTGTGGCTGCTAAAATGGGATTTGGAAATAAAATAACTACTGATGATAAAATAACCGATAAACTTTCATCACTTCAGTTTTATCAACTTGCAATACCGGCTCCCAAAGCAATAAAGGGAAGTTTTAATGAGGAGGCTGCAGTTCGAGGAGAAATTGTATTTAATAACAAAGCAAAATGTAATTCATGTCATATGCCTCCAATTTATGCTGAAGCCGGTTGGAATACGCATACACCTGAGGAGATTTGTATTGATAATTTTCAGTCTGATCGTTCACCTGAAAAAACCTATGTAACACAAGGTTTAAAAGGTCTTTGGGCACATTCAAAAAGAGGATTTTATCATGACGGGCGTTTTGCAACACTTATGGATGTTGTAAATCATTACGATGATTGCAAACAACTTAATTTATCGGAGAGTGAAAAAGCGGATCTGGTGGAGTTTTTGAAATCGTTATGAAGTTAAATTTTATGGAATTAAACCATGTATTTACTAATTAATAATTTTCCACATTATATTTAATTAACCTGATTGTGGATATTCAGTAAAGATTCAAATGGTTATAAATTGTTTCGGTTGGAAAATTTTCAATATCTATTTGTAACATTGTATGGTCATTAATTGACGTCAACTGGAAGGTTAAAATAGAATAGTTTTCCTCATTTTATAACTATTTTTTCTGTTTCCATTAACCCGTTTATAAAAATTTGCAACACATAAATTCCACTATTGAGTGCTTGTAAATCCATTTGTGCATTACTTTTTGCATCCATAGTTAACACTATTTTTCCGGTTATATCGATAAGGTTGATAGTTGCAGGAGATGATAAACCATTTATAAAAATAAGATCCTCAGCGGGATTTGGATATACTTCTGTGTCAGGATAATAACTTTCATCTAGGCTTACATTTAATTCAGGATGAGTATATTTAGCAATATAACCGTGGGAATATATGCCGCCTTCCACTGAAATAATATCAGGATTTTCGGGATCAAGATAACAGCCATAAGCAAATACACCCAATTGATAAACGTATTCATCAGTGACTGTAATGCTGATGCCCGCATCATAAAAATTGTTGCCAAGACGAGCTGCCCAAAGGTATTCACCATCTGTATTCAAAACGCTGATAAAACCATCAAAATCTCCATAACTTGTAATATTTTGAAGATCATCTGAGGGGTCAAAATCGCAGGTGGTTTGAAAAAAACCCGTGGTATATATATTACCATCGGCATCAATATCTATATCTGTTGGATGTTCGGTTTCTGTGCCACCGAGACGTGATACCCAGAGGAAAGTGCCATCGGGTGCGAGTTTGCTTATAAATACATCGCGACTGCCATATGTGATAAGCTCGGTAATACCCACTCCAGCATCAAAGTCAACCGTGCCATCGAAATGTCCGGTGTAATAAATATTATCAAATTTATCAGTTTTTATACCTATTCCAATGTCCTGGGAACCTTCACCAATCTGATGGGCCCATATAAATTCGCCGTCGGGGTCAAGTTTCACCAAAAAAACAGTAAAATTTGTGCCAATTGGTGTCAACAGGAATTCAGAGATATCAGGGTCGCAATCCATAACATCTGTAAAACAACCTGTAATCACAATGTTTTGTTGTTGATCAAGGGTCATTCCGTAGTTGGATTGTAACCCAATACCTCCTAATTGTTTTACCCACACAAATACCCCTTCTTCAGTCCATTTCACGACAAATATATCCTCTGATCCAGGATTGACTAATGGGGTTAATTCGGCAATGCCGCCGTTAGGGTCGAAGTCAACGGTATTTTCGAAGTTACCTGTAAGAATCAAATTGCCGTCAATATCCATGCTCAATGCTTCTACCGTTTGAATCTCAATTGCACCAAAATTTTTAACCCAAAGAAATTCTCCGGAAGAAGTATATTTTGCAACATAACAATCAGGACCGCCCAGTGAAGTGGCCTCTGCTATTTCTGCTCCAGAGTCGAAATCAACAGTGCCTTCAAAGCTACCGGCTATATAAATATTTTCTTCATCATCCAGCAATAAAGCATTCACTACAGCTTGTCCACTGATGTGTAATGCCCATATAAATTCGCCCTCAGCGGAAATACGTGTGATGAAAGGATTACTTGTCCCAACTGTTACCGTATATTCCAATATGCCTTCTGAAATATCTGCATCAACAGTTTGCTGAAAACCGGCTACAAATATGAGGTCTGAGTTTTCAGTTTCCACCACTTTGGAAACTCCTGTTAGATATGATCCATCAACAGCCTTGCCCCATTGGTAAGAGTAGTCCTGCGCACATAAATTGGCACTGATCAACATGCATACCCCAAGTATTTTATTTTTATTTAATATTAATTTCATATATCTCATTTTACTGCGTTTAAACTTCAAAAGTTCGATGTGGGACATAAATATAATATATTTTATCCGGATGAATTACGGTACGGATAAATATTAACAATTACTTGATTTTATTCTCAACAAGATTAGATTCGGCCATATCACTTTTTCATCAAGATTTGTAAATTTAATCAGTAATACAAAACCTATCAAATATAAAAGCCGTAGTGATATGCCTTGGTGATTGAAAAGCCAATAATTATTGAAGGGCTATTACAAGAATAGTAATGGGAAATGTTGAGGCATAAGGAGCGTTCAGGAAACAGACTCGTCATTAATTTCCGTCCATTTCACTCATGTTTCCTTTAATACTTAAAAAAATTGCCGGTTT
The DNA here is from genome assembly GCA_043727235.1 of Bacteroidota bacterium. Taxonomy (GTDB): domain Bacteria; phylum Bacteroidota; class Bacteroidia; order Chitinophagales; family BACL12; genus UBA7236. Next base: position 524 of record JAYSYX010000453.1, on the reverse strand, counting down.
GCACAATTTTTCTTCACTATTCATACCCTGAATACAGAGTTTAACAATATTATTTCTTGGGTCGAATTCCATATTTTTTTTTATGCGTAATATAGGTTACTAATCAAACGCTTTAGGGTTAATTGTAAGAATCTTCTTTTCATATTCTTTCATTTTATCAAGATTACCCAACGACATTTCAATATTTGTTTTTACGAATAAAAAGTCAATGTCCTTATCGTCAGTTGCCAGATACTTTTCTGCAATAATATCCGCTTCTTTAAATTGTCCGATTTGCACCAGAAGGTTCGCTAATTGTAATTGATTTTCCCTGGACTCTCCATCGTCCGCAATGTTGGCATTTTGCAAGGTCTGTTGTAATATTAATGTTATCGCTTTCAATTGTTTTATTACAATTAGGGCATATTAATTCCATGGTATTTTGTTTTATTGGGTCACCTTCATTTTCTGGGGAGCACATATCAATGTATTAATATTTTTAGTTATTTGAAAGGTCGTTAATAATATTAAAAATCAAAATCCAG
>JAYSYX010000452.1:0-17582 GCA_043727235.1 Bacteroidota bacterium | reverse complement strand
GGAGCTGGATTTTGATTTTTAATATTATTAACGACCTTTCAAATACCTAAAAATAATAATTCATTGATATGTGCTCCCCAGAAAATGAAGGTGACCCGAAAAAAAGAAGAATCTGTAGGTTCTGGTTCGAAGGAGGTGTTGAAGATTCGAAAGTAAGGTTCTAAGGGGGGAAAAAAGGAAGGAAGGTTTAGGTTCTGATTCGAAGAAACTGAGGCTCTCGCTCCCAGCGAGGGTGTCAGTAAGGGTAAAACACCAAAAATTTACCAACGAAGTTAAGGATTTTGCAATGGTTGAAACTGTCTATTTCGTAGGAGTATTATTTTGTAACAAATTGCACACTGAACTTTTGAAATCTGCTTTGAAATGTGATAAAATAAGTCCCGGTAGGTAAATTATCCGGAAGTTGAATGCGGTAGGCTTTTTCGATGCTATCATTTTCCAAGATAGGAATCAAGGTTTTTATGAAACGACCCTGTTGATCGACAAGTGATAATGGATAATCTTCATCAATGTAAAAATGGGTTTTTAGAAAACATAAATTAGAAGAGGGGTTTGGGAAAACAAAACAATTTTGGGTGGAAATTTGGTCCTCTAAATCCATAAGATCTGAGTCAGGTAAAAGTCGCCATATTCGACCCTCGTGAATGGTATCATTTTCTAAATATCCACATATTAAAATTCTATTATCTGATTGAATGGCCAGGTCAGTGCCTGCTTCAAACCAATTTTGCCAGCCGGGTGAAACAACGTATAAACCATTATCTCCAAATACAGTATCCATCATACCATTTTGGTAATATCGCGCCAAAATTAAATTTGAATAGCTATTGTCATATGTCGAACACTTGGTTAAAAGTAAAATTTTGTCATCAGCCTGCATTACTAATGTTTTTGGGATATTAGCCGGATTATCATATTGATAAACCTCCCCTGCATCACCATAAAGCAGATCGCGCACTCCATCGAGAGAATATTTATAAATATAAAGTTCTGAAGTTTCTCCCCAATCATTACTACCGGCTATGTAAATAGAACCATCATCATTTCTGCAGATTGCTGAATTTTTATATCCAAATGGATCGTCATTCTCTACCGAAATTACCCCATCTGACCCAAACGTGTAATCAAAATCGCCATTAGGTAATAACTGGAAAATTAAATTTGTTGTCATTACAATTATTTTTCCTTCAGGGGTAAGTATTAATGATTCAGGGCATTCACCAGGGAAAAGGTCAACCATTATCAACTTCCCATCAATACCGAAATCTTCGTCAGCTGATCCATCGGGGAGGTAACGACAAAACACAGGACCAAAATCTGAGATAAAGGGATCTTCCGTTTTAACATAAGCCGAAACCAGAATTTTTCCATCGGATTGAACCACAAGATCTTGAAACCAGCTATTACTGATGCCTATCGATTCATAAAGTATACCATCCAGATCAAAGCTGGAATCTCTGGTGCCATCGGATGTGAATTTGAACCATCGGAAACTGCTATGATCTTATATCCATCACCATAAAAAGTTAAGCCTGACCCGGGTGTTTGAATGGTACCATCGAAGCCAAAAGTGCTATCAATGCCTCCATCATTATTGAAACGGGCAACTAGTATGGAATCGGAATATAAATCGTTTTTGCTGATTGTCAGTATTTTTCCGTCAGTTTGAATTGCAATGTCATAAAATTTGTCTCCGCCATTACTGAATGAACTAATACCGTCAAAATTAAAAGTTGAGTCAAGTTCGCCACTTTCCTGCGACATAACAATGCTCACTTTCGAAATAAAAAAGATTAAATGAAAAGTATAATTCAATCTGTTTTTCATGGTAAAGAAATCAGCCAAATTTACATTTTTTATTGATTAAATGCACCGTCCGAATGGTGAAATTCCTGACTTTTTAATTGCCTAACACCAAATAATTTGAAATTCAACACATTTTTCCGTCTATTTGTAAAAAATCACATATGAAAAAATTATTGCTCATAGTTTTCACAATTGGCTGCTTCTCTGTGGCTTCAGGACAGATTTATGGTAATGCATTAGGTGTAAGGTTTGGTTATGGAGGTGGAATTTCCTACCAGCATCAATTAAATAAAACAAACCGCGTAGAAGCCAACCTCGGATTGGGTTTAGGTAACTACTATTCCTTTTTCAGATTGACAGCCGCTTATCATTGGGTCTTTGACGTTGGAATCGGATGGAATTTTTACTTGGGACCTGCATTAACCGTGGGAAGTCAATATTTGAAAGATAATTATTTGGGAAATGGTAAAGAGGGACTTTTTATTATGGGCGGAGCACAGCTCGGTGTTGAGTATAATTGGCAAAATCTTCCTTTTCAGATATCTCTTGATGTGTTACCACAATTTGCAATTGTAAATGGATTTGATGATGTAACTCTTGATCCGGCGTTGGGGTTGAGGTGGGTGTTTTAATAATTGATAATTGATAATTGACAATTGACAATTGAAACAGCCACAATAATGTTCCAATGTACCTATGCATGCCTGTCCTTTTCCTGACTGGAACAGCCAAAAAATTGACAATTAATAATTGACAATTGAAAATTAACAGCCAAAAAAAATTGACAATTGATAATTGACAATTGAAAATGGAACAGCCACAAAAATGTAACAATGTAACAATGAACAGCCAAAAGAATGTACCAATTAACAGCCACGAATAATTATAAATGGAGTATTGATTTAAAATACGGAGGCTGATTATTAGGGTTAGGTAAAATTGTCAATTGTCAATTATCAATTGTCAATTAAATTCTACTGCTTTCTTCTGGTTTTATATATTTTGATCGCGATAAATAAAACGATCATTAGAACAATTATTCCGCAAATTGCCCAAACCATATCAAGCAGATTTTTCAATTCTACAAGAAAAACGATAGCAACTAAAAATATTGTGGCGAGCTCATTTATCATGCGAAGTTTTTGGGAGGATAGAGTGGGTTCTCCGTTTTTTAACTTACGTATAGTTTTAAGACAATAAACATGATAAAACAAAAGGCATACAACAAAAAATAATTTAAATTGCATCCATCCCTCAGATAAAAAATGATCATTTATGCTGAGTAAAATGCATCCGCTTATCAAAACAAGTACCATGGAAGGATTGCCTATGATCTGCATCAATCGCTTTTCCATGATGAGAAATTGATTGATCAGAATACTTTTTTCGGGTTCAGGTTTTTGCATCGCTTCCACGTGATAAATAAATAATCTCACGATGTAAAAAAGGGCCGCAAACCAGGTTACTATAAAAATAATATGTGTTGCAAGTATATATGGATATTCTGCCACTGCGTCAATTAATATCCTTTTACCAATGTAAAATTACCTGTTAGATCTATTTGTTTATTATTTAATTTTGCATTTAAAACATAGGTATAAGTGCCCATTGGTTGAATTTCACCTTCAAAGGTGCCATCCCAGGATTTATCAATTTTATGGCTATCAAAAATTAATTGTCCCCACCGATTAAATATCTGTATATGATATTCATTTATTTCACCAGAATAATTTGGGCCGAAACCATCATTAATCCCATCTGTATTCGGTGAGAAAGCATTTGGCATGGAAATGTGATCTTCGCATCCATTCTTTAATTCAATTTCATCGCTTGCCGTACATCCATTTTCATCAGTTACTGTGAGTGTATAAATTCCGGGGATGCTTGTTGAAAAATCTTCTGTATTGGAGCCACTGCTCCAGGAATAAATTTCAAATCCGGGAACACCGTTCACATTTGTAATTCCGCAAATGGTAATATCATTTCCGAGATCAATTTCCGGATTTTCATATTCCGTTATTGTAATGGTATCAGAAAAATAACATCCTGCTGATAATATTTCAACCCAATATACTCCCGGTTCATCAAAGGTATGTGAACTGTTAGTTGTACTGTCGTACCATAAATATGTTGCATCGGTAGTTGTAACATCTACTGTTACATTTTCACCGCTGCAAAAACCTGCTTCAATAAATTCTGTTGTTCCGGGTTCAATTACATTTACAATAAAAGTTGCGGTATCAAAATAACAGTTATAAGAAATATATCCTGTAAGTGTATATGTTCCGGGGCCAGGCCACTCGGTAACCGTTATAGTTTCCGTTGCTCCACCGGTATATATAATTCCTGCCGGCACATCCCATTCAATATTTGCACTGGGAAGTGTTATCAAAGTAAATTCACTCTCGTTGCCTAAACAAACTGTAGTTGGACCCTCAATATCAATTGCAACAACATCTACATTTCGTATACAAATATTATCAATGGTTGCAGTTAATTTACGCTGATAGGATCCTCCGGGAAAATTTCCGTGCTGCAATGTATTTAATCCTGTAATAGTTATAGGCACGTCGAAACAGGAAATATTTCCGACCAATACCGTGAAAGCTGGATCACTAAAAACATCCAATTTTGTAAATTCTGTTGCTATACGAGAAAACTGCAGATAATAGGTAGTTCCATAGGGAACCTCAAAACGCGGTGATTGTGTAATAACTCCATTATCGTTGAGCCAGATCTCAAACCCAACACTGTCCGGATCAACATCATAATCCGACATCCACATCACCATCATGGCATCTGTATTTTGAAATTCACATATTGAGTAAGTATCAGAAATAGCATTGTCATCACCTTCTGATAAGGCAAATAAGACAGTGCCGGTTCTACCGAGGGCACCACCCTGAGTAGGTGTAAAATCGAAGGAGCTGGTCCAGAAATCATCATACATATCTAAACCCAGATCGTGAAAATACCTGGTGTCGTTGGCATCATTGGTGGCATTAAAGTTTAGTTTGCCTGAAGCAATAGTTAAGGAGCCATTTTGTTCATCCGAAAGACAGGCGCCGGTTACATCGTAATAATAATAGAAGTACTCATAGGCAGCATCGTCTGAAAAATCTTCAACAAAAAAGCAGGGTTGTGCAACGAGGGTATTTACTGCTTGTGTAAAAAGTGTGGTGATCAGGGTAAGTGCGGGCAGTAGTTTCATGCCTGTAAAATTATAGATTTTAATTAAAAGAGATATAGTGTTTAGTTTTGTTGTATGAATGCAATTTCGTCAGGAGAATTAATATTGGGGATTTTGGGAGGGGGACAACTGGGGAAGATGCTTATAGAGGCGGCAAGCGACTGGAACATTCAATGTTCAGTCTTGGATCCCGATCCGAATTGCCCTTGTGCCTTATTAGCGGCAAATTTTGTTTGTGGAAGTTTCAAGGATTATGAAACTGTTTATCAGTTTGGGAAGAATCTACAAAAGATCACCATTGAAATAGAACATGTTAATGTGGAGGCTTTGTTTCAACTTGAAAAGGAGGGCAAGGAAATATTTCCTAAACCTGAAGTGTTGAAATTAATTCAGGATAAGGGTAAACAGAAAATGTTTTATGAAGATAACGGTTTACCTACGGCAAATTTTCAGATCATAGAAAACAGATCAGAACTGATTAATTTGATCAGAGAAGAGAAAATAATATTTCCTTTCGTACAAAAATCATGTACTGCAGGTTATGATGGAAAGGGAGTAGTTGTATTAAAGGGGCATCACAATATTGAAAACCTGTTGGAAGGTGAATGTGTTATAGAAGATCTGATTGATTTTGAAAAGGAGCTTTCAGTTATTGTAGTGAGAGATATAAATGGTGTTACCAAATGTTTCCCTACCGTGGAAATGGAATTTCACAAGGAAGTGAATTTGGTAGAGTTTTTATTTGCACCGGCTAATATCGATAATTTAATTTCTGAAAAAGCATTTAAGATAGCTAAAGAATGTATTGAAGCATTTGATATGTATGGAATACTTGCTGTGGAAATGTTTTTGACAAAGCAAGGGGAAATACTCATAAATGAAGTTGCACCGAGGGCTCACAACAGTGGTCATCATACCATTGAGGCAAATTATACTTCGCAATACGAGCAATTATTGCGTTGTATATTTAATATCCCCCTTGGAAGCACTGGAATTCGAAGTAAATCTATAATGATAAATATTTTGGGGGATGAAAATTTTAGTGGTGAAGCTAAATATTTGGGTTTAAAAGATTGTTTGGCAAAAGAAGGAGTTTATGTGCATTTATATGGGAAAAAAATTACAAAACCCTTCAGGAAAATGGGACATGTAACTATTATCGGAGGTGATGAAAAAGTGTTGAGAGAAAAGGCGAATTTTGTAAAAGAAACATTGAAAGTGCAAAGTTGAATTTAATTAAGCAATTAAAAATTAAATTATGAAAAAATCAAAACCCACAATTCCGGTATTGAAAAAAAAACCAATTGTAAGTGTAATTATGGGGAGTGATTCTGATCTGCATATTATGCAGGACGCAGTTGATATACTTAAGGAATTTGGTATACCGGTGGAAGTTACAATAGTAAGTGCACACAGAACACCAAAACGCATGATGGATTTTGCCGGAAAGGCCCATGGACGCGGAATAATGGTAATAATTGCAGGAGCGGGAGGTGCCGCACATTTACCCGGTATGGTAGCATCTGTTTCACCACTTCCGGTTATTGGAGTGCCTATAAAATCGAGTAATTCCATTGATGGTTGGGATTCCATATTATCCATTCTTCAAATGCCAAATGGGGTTCCGGTCGCAACTGTAGCTTTAAACGCAGCAAAAAATGCAGGTATTTTAGCAGCAGAAATATTAGGTTGCAGCGACATCGATATCCGAAACAAAATCATGGATTATAAAAAGAAATTACAATTATCCGTAGAAGCAAAAGCCAAAAAAATGGAAAAATCGAACTAACGAAGTTCCGGTCCCATCTCTTATCTTCCCCAAAGGGGAAGACATTTCTTTTGCTGTTCTTCCGGCCTTCTGCAAAATAAAATGCCTCGCAATTTCTTCAACTTAAATCTCCCCATTTATTCTTTCATTAAATTGTAAATTTTTTTCTTTGTAATATTAATTTTGGGGTGGGTAATTCCTTCATTCTTCATTCTTCATTCTTTCATCTTTCATTCCTTCACTTTCCCCTCCCCCATTCTTTTCCTTCTCAATGGAAGCATTCAATTTTTTCTCATCAAAAAATGCAAATATCATTGCTGCAATAAAACATAAAACAAAACCAAAAACTCCGGAAAGTCTGATCCCTAATTCTTCAAATGGTATTTTATCAAAAACTCCTGCCAGATAATTTCCCAAACCTGTAGTTTCATCCATACCTATTAAAATTGTGAATATTACTATTCCCATCGTTTGCCCCAATTGTATAAATAAACTTCGTATGGCAAAAAATGTAGCCTCGCGATTTTCTTTTGTTTCTCGCGCATCTGCATGAGTAAGTTCTGCTAAAATAACCGGAGGTAATATCCCCAAAACAGAAAAGGGTACTGAAATTATTGCAGCAAAAAAGTATGCTTCCGTAATATTATCCATTCCAAAGTGACCAAGATATCTCACTGTAGAAAAAACCGCTGACAACAAGATAAGTGATACGAGAATCATCATTTTTTTGGAATATCTTTTAGCGAGGTAATACACAATGGGCGACCATAACATTGCAAGCCCAACAGCTGTTGCCACCATGCCTGTGCCGTGTTTTTCCTCCAGATGTAATAATGCCTTAATATAATATAATGCTCCCGTTCCAATAATAGTGAGAGAAATAAAATAGGTAAAATCTGCAATAAGATATAACAAAACATTTTTATTGCTCAATACAGTTTTAAAATTATCTTTTATTGACTTTGTTACACGATTAGGTATAATATATTTTTTTTCATTGATAAAAACAGGCAGTAAAAGAAATAACCAACCAATTAAAAAGATTGTCCAAATTGCAAATTGAAAGGCTCTGAATTTATCCTCGATATTAAAAACATCCTGATACAAGTTAAGCAGTGCGTTTGACGCACTTGCAACCACAAGTCCTAGTGTATATGCTATAGATTGAAAAGTAGATATACGTAATTTTATTTCACTGTTATATCCTAATTCCGGCAATAATGCGTTATAGGGAATTACATAAAATGAGATGGCGATATTAAAAAGGATCTGTATACCTGCCAGCCACCAAATATTATCAAAACTTTCCGTTCTGTTTAAGGGCATGTATAATAATATTCCTGTAATTAGGATAGGTAAAAGTGCGAAGGCCATAAATGGAATTCTTCTCCCTCTTTTATGTTCACTTTTATCACTGTGATGAGCAATAAAGGGATCAATAATAGCATCTATCAATCGAGCGCTTAAAACTATCAGCGTTAATGCATTTATAAATCCGAGAAGAGTGATCTTTGGGATGAGATTATGAAGTTCGGCATCTCCAACTGGCTGATAGAAATAAATGATAATACCCGCAAGTAAATTCACTACTATGCTCCACCCCATGGTTCCTGCTGCGTATATCAACTGTCCCCTTAATGGGATCTTTTCTGCCTGCATCTTATTTTACTGAAAATTCGAGTGCAAAAATAGGATAAACAATGCTTACCACTTCATATTTAAAGAATTGAAATAGAATCTATGCAAATTAGTATTCCTTTCATTTGCTACCTCAACAGCACCGAATATTCGCACTTTCTCCAATTCCCCATATTTTTTGTAAAAAGTATGTTAATGCTAAGACTCTGTGGGTTAAAAGCCCTCAAATTGTCTAAATCGGTTAATTTTGTGCCACGAAAATTTTAAAAAATGAAAAAAATTGTCCTATGTTTTGTAGCCATTACACTTGTTTTAGCCGCATGTAAATCCAAATTGGAAAAAAAAGACCAAAGTCTTGACGAGATGCAAAATGAGGATCCTGGAAATTATGATCCTGTTTTAGCCTCTGCCTCAGTCACTCCTGTGTATAAAAATATTGGCGATTCTGTGGAGATGCACTTGAATATTTTCAATCCTGAAAATCACCTTACAAATCTGCCTTCACCAGTTATTATATATTTTTTTGGAGGTGCATTTATTCATGGAAGTCCTATACAGTATGAAGAGCATTGTAAATATTTTGCCGGCAGAGGCATTGTTGCCATTACAGCGGATTATCGCGTAATTTCCAGAAATAAAGGCAATGCACTTAATTGTATTTATGATGCTAAAAGTGCAATTCGTTATTTACGGGAACATGCGCAGGAGTTGAATATCGATCCCAATAAAATAGTAATGGCAGGAGGATCGGCCGGAGCATTTTTAGCTATTGAATGTGCAATTGATGATACAAAATGGCAGGATGCAAGTGATAATGTGGCAATTTCTCCGGTGCCAAATGCATTAGTATTGTTAAATCCGGTGGTGAATGCCATGGAACATAAATTCCGTATCGCAAAATTTAAGGATAACGATAAGGATCCTGAAAGTGCATCCCATGCAGGCGAGATCGACCCATTAACGCATATTAAATCCGGAATGCCACCGGCTATTGCTTTTCATGGCACAGCTGACAAGATATCCGGGTATAAATACGTAAAACAATTTAGTGAAGACTATATTGCTGCGGGTAATAAAATGGATCTTCATACCTATGAAGGCGAAAAACATGGTTTTACAACTATTCAAACAAAAGACGGGAAATATTTTCTTGAAACACTTAAATTAACAGATGAGTTTATGATTAGTCTCGGTTATTTATCTGGTAAACCGAATGTAGAAACCATAAAAATTCCGGAAATGAAACCGGAAGGAAACAAAAAAACACCAAATCTTAAAAACAAGAAAATAAAAAAAGTGCCGGAAACTGAAGCTCAACCTCAATAAGACAAGAACCTAAATACTTTGTGCCCCTTAACATCAATTAACATCTCTAACAATAATTCTTAATAAAAAATGAAATACTATTGCAACCGATAGTATTATTTTATGCGCAAAATAAGTATTATAATCATTTGCATTTTTGCTTTTATTGAACTGAATGCTCAGGCTGCGGAAAAAAGAGAACTATATGCCAGCAGAATTACTGGTGATATTCAGATAGACGGCATTTTAAATGATGTGCAGTGGGATAATGTTCAGGCGGCGGATAATTTCACTCAATTTCAATTTAACTGGAGTATACCATCAGCATTTTGGACAGAAATGAAGGTTGTATATGATAATACCGCTATTTATATCGGCGCAATTATGTATGATCCTGCCCCCGACAGTATAGAAAAATCGCTTACTGCCCGGGATGAATTTGGTATTGCAGATTTTATAGGAATAATTATTGATCCGTATCAGGAAGGATTAAATGGTCTTGAATTTTTTATAACTGCAAGCGGAGTTCAGGGTGAAGCAAAAAGTTATCCTCAGGGTGGTGGTTCAAGTGAGGATTTTGCCTGGGACGCGGTTTGGGTGAGTGAGGTAACTATAAATGAAAATGGCTGGACTGCAGAATTAAAAATTCCTTATTCTGCAATTCGGTTTCCAAATGAAAAAGTACAAACATGGGGAATTAATTTTATTCGCGAGGTAAAAAGAAATCGCGATAAAAGTGCATGGAATCCAATAGATCCTGAAATTCAGGGCTTTATTAATCAAAGTGGAATTTTAAAAGGAATTAAAGATATTGAAGCTCCTTTGAGATTGTCTGTTTCGCCATATGTTTCGGGGTATTATGATATCTATTCCGATTTTGAAAATGATATAACATCACATTCTACAAGTTTTAATGGTGGCGCCGACCTGAAAGTTGGTTTAAATGATGCATTTACATTAGATATGACATTAATTCCTGATTTTGGTCAGGTACAAAGCGATAATCAGGTTTTAAATCTCTCTCCTTTTGAAACCTATTTTGTAGAACAGCGGCAATTTTTTACGGAAGGAACTGAATTATTTAATAAAGGAGATCTGTTTTATTCCAGAAGAGTTGGTAGCACACCATATAATTATTATGCTGTTGAATCCATGATAGATTCAACAAGTGAAATAATAAATAATCCTTCCCAGTCGCATTTATTAAATGCAATAAAGGTTACCGGAAGAACAGCGAAAGGTTTGGGAATAGGGATCTTTAATGCGATAGAGGGTGAGACCTATGCAATTGTGCGTGATTCTGCAAGTCAGGAAATAGAAGTTTTAACAGGACCTCGCACTAATTACAATGTGATTGCATTTGATCAGAGTTTAAAAAATAATTCCTTTATAAGTTTTGTAAATACAAATGTTTTAAGAGATGATGAATTTTATGATGCCAATGTCTCAGGCCTGTCGTTTCAGTTTAATAATGAAAAAAATATTTGGGGAATTATAGGAGGAGGATCAGCAAGCCAGAAATTTTTTCCGGAAGCAGAAAGTTCAGAATTGGGACTTAAACATTATTTGTTTGCGGGTAAAATTGGCGGAAAAAAACAATTCCAATTAGGATATGAATATACAGATGCAACTTACGATCCCAATGATCTGGGATTTCTTCCGATAAATAATTTAGTGAATTTTAATGCGAGTACCAGTTACCATGAATATGAACCTTTTTGGAATTTTAATGAATATAATTTTTATTTAGAGACAAATTATACTCGTTTAGTGGAACCCAATGCATTTCATAACTACAATATTTATGGTGAGACCTATGCCGGTTTTAAAAATTATTTATTTGCGGGACTGTGGGTCGAAATGGAACCTGTAACTTCTTACGATTATTTTGAACCACGCGTTCCGGGAAGGTTTTATACCTATCCTGTAAATTATAATTTCGGAGGATGGCTTTCTACCAATTACAGTAAAAAATTCGCCATTGATGTGAACAGTAATTTCAGAATATTTGATGAAGAGGGAAGGTATAGATTGAATATCGACCTTTCACCGAGATATCGTGTTAATGATAAAATTCTCATCATTGCAAGTGCAGGAAAATACTTTTGGCCAAATGATATTGGATGGGTTACTTTCAGTGCCGATTCCATCATTTTCGGAAGAAGGGATAATGTAACTACGGAAACATATTTGCAGGTTAATTATACCCCTAATGTGAAAATGAGTTTTTCTATCAGAGGACGTCATTATTGGAGTTATGCGGAATACCACGAATTCTACAATTTAGGGGAGGATGGTTATCTTGAACCTACCAGTTATAATACATTTAATGCAAAGGGGAATTCAACGGATGATGTGAATTTTAATGCATTTAATGTTGATCTTGTTTACACCTGGTTCTTTGCACCGGGTAGTGAATTGAATATTGTCTGGAAAAATTCCATCTATCAATCTGGTTCATTGCTTCCTGAAAATTATATTAATGATCTTGGAACCGTTTTTGATTCTCCGCAATCAAATAATTTTTCTATTAAAATATTGTATTACCTCGACTACCTTTATCTCAAGAAAAAAGGATAACATATTTCGTATTTTTGTTTTAGAGGAATAAAAATGCGATCTTTTTGTATTATTATAGTGTTATTGGTTAATTCTGTTAGCTCACAGGGGCAGATTACTTATTCAATGTTGAGTTTTGGCGATACTCTTTCCAATAATCGAGGATCCGCTTCTCTTATTGATGAAGATCTCAGTGTTTATTTTGCAGGAACAATTTCAACTGGAATTTTGGATAGTGATGATGTTTCGCTGTATAAGATCGGAACCGATGGCGAAATTATTTGGAATTATAATTATGGAAATGAACAAAATGAGTTTGTTAATAATATCATCTTTACGGAAGATAAATTTATTATTATTTGTGGTGATGTGCGTGATACTGAAACAAGTGATCTTAACGGATTTATTATGAAAATTGATACCGCAGGAAGTTTGATCTATTATAAAAACTATGGCTCAGATTCTACGAATGAAGATTTTTATGGAATAACAAACTTGGAGAATGGTGATTTTGCAATAACAGGATTTATAACATCATTGGTTAGTACAGGAAATGATGTATTGATGGTTAAATATACACCTGAGGGTAATTTAGTAACTGAACTTGTTTTTGGATCAAATGTAAATGATGTTGGAATGGGAATAGTTGAAACAGAGAATGGCGATATTATTATTAGTGGTGATCGTGCAACCGAAGATGTGTTTTACAATGCATTTATTACAAAAATCAATCCGTTGAATGAAATTATCTGGGACCAATTTGTAAGTTTGCCTGTAAACAGCGGCTGCAAAACCTTACAAAAAACTTTAGCGGGAAATTTTATTTTGTGCGGTGAATCTGCTTCTGATATCTCCCCATTATTTGATATTTTGATCGCGACTTTTGATGCTGATGGAAATATAATTTTGATTAAAATAATTCCCGGCATCGGTGTAGAAGCAGCTTACGACATTTCGGAAACACAAGCTGGAAAATTTTTTCTTACGGGATTTGGGTATAATGCCTTAACCGATAACAATGATATAATTGTTTTATACGCAGACAGCACTCTTTCTGAAATAAACCGCAAATACTTCGGTGGAAATGGTGCTGACCTGGGATATGACATAAAAACAGATACAGAAGGAAATTTTTGGGTTAGTGGATTTACCACTGTGGGTGATAATGTGATGTTCACGCTGATTTATGATGCGTTCGATTTAACTACTGAAATTAATTCGAATGAAATACTAAATATTAATATTGCCATTTATCCAAACCCTGCTTTCGGATATATCATTATTGAATCAGAATTAAAAGTGGATAAACTTGAAATTGCCGATATTAATGGAAGGATCTTATTTACTGAAATTAAACCACCATTGAATAACAAAATAGTTCTTCCTTCTAATATTAAAAATGGATTGTTATTAGTAAAATTATATTCGGGGTCGAGGGTTTATACTGAAAAAATAATAGCCGGATAATTAAACATTACCCGGCTACAAATCAAATCCAAAAATTATTTATTGAATATTCAGTTTTTTCTTCACTAAAGGTAAAATATCATCACCATCCGGAGCCATAATTAATATAGAAAGTGAATTATCAATTACATAGGTATATCCGTTTTCTTTCGCAACAGTTTTAATGATCTCAGTTGTACTTTTGATCAAGGGCTGAAATAATTCCGCTTTTTTAGCATCTAATTTTTGTTGTGAAGTTTGTTCGTATTGCTGAATACGCTGTTCCAATAACATTGCATCCTGAATTTTTGCTTCTCTGGCAACTTCACTAAGTGCTGCATTGCCTTGAATTTCGTTTACTAAACGCTGATACTCATTAGCGTAGGATTGATATAGAGAGTCAAATTCATTTGCGTAAGCTATTAATTTGGCATTTGCTTCCTTGGCTTCGGGCATTACTTCCAATAAAGCCTGTGAATTGATATAGGCGATCTTGGCTTGCTGAGCCTGAGTTAAAGTTGCTGTGATTACAATAATTAATACTAAAATAATTCTGATCTGCTTCATATTTTGTTTTTAAAATGAAGGGCAAAGATAGTCAAATGGCGCATATCCTCAAATTAGCGGTCCGCTTTGCCCAGAATAACCAGGGTAATTATTGCCAGAGGCACATCACCTTCAATTTCCCATTGCAGTGCCTGATCGAACTTCCACATGGGTCTCACGATATCGCCTTGAATAGTCCACATCAGGTCTGGATTGGAGTCCCAGAAGGGCTTTAACACATTATCGTTCCAATTCCACTGGTTTTGTATGCCATTATCCCAAAAAGGTTTTAACATATTTCCATCCCAAATCCATTCAGATTGAGGGTCGGCGCTCCAAACCGGTTTCAAATATTTACCATCAAATGACCATTCATCCTCCGGTCTATAACCCCAGGCAGGTTTTAAGATCTTCCCGTCCCATACCCATTCGTAATATGGCCCATGATCAAGATATGGGTGAATATAACTTGGAGTGAAATTTGCCATATCCGGTTCAAAACTTTGCATTTTGGCGCGGACTTTCTCATCCAAAGAAAAATGTTTTATGTATAAATGTGCCGCCATTACCAATTGCACCTGTGAAATGAATTTGCCTTGTGCAACTCCCATAAATGCTTCTGTTATTCCATTATAAATATTTATTATGGAATCGTTTATCATTTCGAAAGTGCAAAGTTTTTCATTTTGTTTATCAATTGGGTGATCGCCTAAAAAAAATTCACCGTTTTGGGTTATATACTGAATTGTTTTCGCATCATTCTGATAGATCAGTCCCACTTTTTTGCTAAGGATTTCTTTAGCATTTACAGTAAATAACATATTTTGCCTCGAATTCGTATCGCCCGCATAAATGATATTTCCCTGGATGGTATATGCAATCTCTGTTTCAGATACATATACCTTATTGTCAGAAATATTCCCGATTATTGTGGTAGAGTCGATGAACAAAAAAATATTGCCATTTTGAGCCATTGTCAAATTGGTAAATAGCAGATTTACCAGAAAAAAAAGCAATTGATTTATTGTGATTTTATTCATGTATGAAAATTAAAGGTAAACAATACCGAACTATCTGGCTGCATCCGGAGAACGAAAATATAGTGCAAATTATTGACCAAAGATGGTTGCCGCACAAATTTGTTATTGCCGATATCAGGTCGGTGGATGAAATGTGTATTGCAATAAGGGATATGTGGGTCCGCGGAGCACCTTTGATAGGAGCTGCAGCTGCCTGGGGAATGTATCTATCTGCGGTGGAAGTTCCGGCAAGCTGTGCACGCGATTTTTTTTTCGAAGAAAGTTATGGTAAATTACTTAAAACCCGTCCAACAGCAATCAATTTGAAATGGGCTTTAGATGAAATGTTAAAATCTATTACAGGTAACGATTCTATTATTGAATCAAAATGGTATGCAAAAAAAAGAGTGGAATGGATCTGCGACGATGATGTGAAATACAATATATTGATAGGTGAACATGGCTTAAAAATTATTGAGGAAATAGCGGCAAAAAAAAATAATAAAAGAGTTAATATTCTTACACATTGTAATGCCGGCTGGTTGGCAACCGTTGATCGGGGAACTGCAACTGCACCGATATATCTCGCAAAGGAAATGGGAATAGATATTCATGTATATGTGAGTGAAACACGGCCGAGAAACCAGGGAGCTCAATTAACTGTATGGGAATTATTGGAAAATGAAGTTCCGCATACCTTGATTGCAGATAATGCTGCCGGACATCTGATGCAAAATAATATGGTTGATCTGGTTTTGGTGGGTACTGACAGAACTGCCGTAACTGGTGATGTTGTAAATAAGATAGGAACCTATTTAAAAGCGTTGGCTGCATTTGACAATAATATTCCTTTTTATGTAGCAGCACCATCCTCCAGTATTGATTTTAAAATCAGGGATGCATTTAAGGAAATTCCCATAGAAGAAAGAAATGCTGATGAGGTGAAATATGTACAAGGATTGGTGGACAATAAAATACAATCAGTATTAATATCTCCAAAAGAAACTCCGGCGAGTAATTATGCATTTGATATTACTCCGGCGAAATATGTTACGGGATTGATTACGGAAAGGGGAATTTGTAAGTCAAGTGAGGAAGGGATACGAGGATTATTTCCGGAGCGTAAATGAATTTCCAATTCGTCACTTAAAAATTACATCATAAGTAAGTGTAAATCCAGCAGAATATATAGCTGAATAAAAAACAAAATCAACCAAATAATTATACCAGGGTCTTTTTTGAGAAAATTCGAATGCTCCCAGAGCGAGCAGATTGAGTTTATTCACCGTGCGTAACAGATGAAATGCATCAGTAGAAAAAACAAAAATTGTGGTTGAACCTATAAATTTTTCACCTTGTGCAGGATCTCCGTTTTTATACTTATTTGTCCAGCTTTCACTCGGATTCCAATATTGCTGATTTGCGTCAGGGAAACGATCTTCAAAGGCATAATAATGAGAATAAAGCGTTTGAGCCAATCCATCGCACATACCTGCAAATAAGGCAAAAGGTACTGTTATCTGTGGTTTGTTAAGTTGGATCTGAGAAAAAGTAGTATTTCCCAAAATCAATAGAACGTATAGTAGTTTCATATTTAGCGTTTTATTTACTTTTTGAAATTTTGATTTGCCTAAATTAAATTTATTTTTACATAATGCAAAATTTTGACGAAGGATATATTAAATACATTAATAATTGGGAGCGATGTGTAGATATTACAGAATTTGATTTTGTTGAACTTATAACCTGCCGAAACAAACTTAAAATGTTGAACCTCATTGGAGTATATTCAAATGGTATAGGGTTTGGGAATGTGAGCTGCAGAGTAAATAATACTAACGAATTTATTATTTCCGGAACTCAGACGGCAGAGATCAATATTGCAGATTTAAGTCATTTCAGTTTGGTATATGGTGTTGATATTGAACAGAATACACTTTTTTGTAAAGGTCCTGTTAAAGCGTCTTCAGAAGCCTTGTCACATGCTGCCATTTACCTGGCTGAGAAGAAAATCAATTGCGTGATACATGTTCATCACCCGGAAAAATGGAAAACGTTGTTAAACCGTGTAACCACCATTAATAAAAGTATCGCTTATGGAACACCAGAACTAGCAAAAAAGATCGCTGAATTATTAATTAATGACCAAACCCTAAAACGCGAAAAAATATTTGTTACAAAAGGACATGAGGATGGGATTTTTGTATTTGGGGAGACCGTTGAGGAGGCGTTCGAGGTTTTGATTTTGCATTTGAATTTGTAGAGTCACAAAATTTTGTGACTCTACAAATTCAAATGCAAAATC
>JAYSYX010000451.1:0-6209 GCA_043727235.1 Bacteroidota bacterium | reverse complement strand
AGTCGACTAGTGTGACCTGCGCGCCCAGATCGACCAGCCGGCGCGCCAGCATCGAGCCGATGAAGCCGAGGCCGCCGGTGATCAGCACGCGCGCATCGTGGAATGTGTTTGTGTAATCGTTCATAACGTTCGCAAGATAAAAGCCGCAAGTATCATATTTTTACCTTTTGCCTTTTATCTTTTTCCTTTTGCGTTCCTCCTTTCTCCTTTCTCCTTTTTCCTTATTTCCACCTCTGCAGCGTAAATCCAAAAGTAGACCCCTCACCAACTGTGCTTCTAACATTTACGGTCTGATCATGTGCTTCGACAATATGTTTAACAATTGCCAAACCCAAACCTGTTCCGCCCATATCTCTTGAGCGACTTTTTTCAATGCGAAAGAATCGTTCAAAAACGCGATTCAAATGTTCTTTGGAAATACCGGTTCCGTTATCTGCTATTTCAACCAATATATTTTCTCCCATATTATAAAATCCGGCGTGAATGTATCCACCATCTTTGCCATATTTAATTGCATTACTAATAAGATTCACTAAAACCTCGCGAATTAGTTTTTCATCCGCTTTAACATTATAAACATGGTCGCAGCCCTCTTTTATGCCCAATTTTATATTGGATTGTTTAGCTTGAATTTCGAGAGATTCATACACCTCTTTTGTTAGCTCACATACATCAAATTTTTTAAGGTCAAGTTTTAATTCGCCACTTTCGAGCATAGAGATATTTACAAGATCATCAATGATCATGATCATGCGTTCCACATTTTTTAGTGCTTTTTCAATGTATAGGTTATTGATTGATTCATCGCGAATTCCACCATCCGAAAGGGTTTCGAGATAACCCTGAATGCTCATAATAGGAGTTTTTAACTCATGGGAAACATTGCCCAGAAATTCCTTTCTATAATCTGCCTGTTTTATTAAAAGGTCAATTTCTGAACTTCGTTCTTTCGCCCATTGTATCACTTCATTGTTCACTTCAGAAATCACATCCGACGACATAGTCATTTTTTCATCGGCAATTCCTTTTGTTGATTTTAAACCATGTATATTTTTGTAAACCAATTTTATCTTGCGGTAAATAAATTTTTCCACAGTGTAATAGAAAACAAGAAATACAGCAATAAATACTGTTATGGGTATGATGAAATAATGATATGCCGGAAAATTTAATGAAGGGATAAAATAACTCAGCAGCTCTAAAATGAGCAAAATCAATAATATGATACAGGATGAAGCAAATACTATCCTACCTGGTGAGGCATTTTTCATTTAATGGTCAAATTTATAACCAATTCCTTTTATTGTCTTAATAAAATCTTCTCCTATCTTTTCTCTTATTTTTCTGATGTGTACATCAATTGTTCTGTCTCCAACAATTACATCCATTCCCCAGATCCTGTTAAAAATCTCCTGACGGGTAAAAACCTTTCCTGGTTTGGACGCCAATAATTGAATGAGTTCAAATTCCTTTTTGGCAAGGGTAATAGGTACGCTTTTTACATACACTAAAAATTTTTCTTCATCTATGGCAAGGTCGCCATAGGTAACCTTTTCAGAATGTGAGTCTGCGGTCTGCGTACGTCTCAAAAGGGCTTTTATCCTGCTTAAGAGAATACGCGGTTTAATTGGTTTGGTGATATAGTCGTCTGCACCCACGTCAAATCCCTGTACTTGGGTAAAATCCTCATTTCTGGCAGTCAGAAAGGCAATAAGG
This sequence comes from Bacteroidota bacterium, assembly GCA_043727235.1. Taxonomy (GTDB): domain Bacteria; phylum Bacteroidota; class Bacteroidia; order Chitinophagales; family BACL12; genus UBA7236. Next base: position 4,493 of record JAYSYX010000451.1, on the reverse strand, counting down.
GTATTGTCAAATTCACGTATACTCCTCAATTCCCGGCAAACTTCAATTCCATCCATCTCCGGCATCATGATGTCCAATAGGATTAGGTTTGGCTTTTCAGAAATTGCCTTCTCTAATCCAATTTTACCGTTTGAGGCTCTTATTACGGCATAATCCTCCTTAAGAAGGTTATATTCGATCACCTCTAGAATATCCGGTTCGTCATCTACAATCAAAATTTTAATCTTATCGTTATGCATATTAGAATTTGATGTAAAATTAGGTTTGAGTTATTAAGTCAATCTCAAAATTATGTTAATTTAACGTTAAAGAAACAACTAATTTACTTTTAACTTCAATTTGGCCAGTTTAAAGCAAAAAAGGATAACTTTATCATCGAAATATGACAGAAAAAGCTTCCACTTCTTCACTTACCGCTAAACTGATCGTCGGCTTTGTGATCTCGATCGCACTTGTAGGATTTGCTGCCTATTTTGCATTTCAGAATTTTAATAAGCTACTGGGTTCAGTAGAAACACTTTCTGCCCCTAATAATACGCTTGATGAATTGCAGGATATAGTGAATATTATGCATGGTGCAGACGGAAATATGCGCAGTTTTATAATGACCAATGATTATACTGCTCTTCAAAATTATATGATTGAGATGGAGCAGATCAGTATAGAGTTGGAAAATCTCAAACAGGACCAAGCATTTGCGCAATCTGAACAAACCCTTGATAGTTTGGGTGAATATTTTCAGGATAAGGCCGATCTTATGTATTCGTTGGTGATATTCAAACAGTCAAGTGAATATGAACAGCTCAATACAAAGGCGATGCAAAAAATTTCCTCCACAGCTGAGGTAAATGAGACACCCACAAGGATAAATCAAGAACCATCCACTAAGGAACCAGAACTTAAACAATCAACCGTTACCAAACCTGAAACGGAAACTAAAACAAATGACAAAAAGAATAAGAAAAAGGATGAGGGTTTTCTTACCAATCTGTTTTCAGGAAAAAATAAACGGGATAAAAAATCTATCCCTAGTTCGAATATCGTTATTTTGAGTGACACCGTAAAAAGTGAAAGCAGCAGTTCCGCTTACAATTATCAAATTGCGGAAAATCCTTCGTTAAATATGGAGGATGTGCGCAAGATATTCAAAGAAATAGACGATGATCAAAAAAGATATAATACACAACTCACAAATAAAGAATTAGAGATTTTAGCAAGTGACAAAATAGTTATAAAAAAAATTAATGAAGTAATTGAACGCATACAGGTTGATCAGCTTAATAACTCGGAGGCGCTGCTGATGGCCGCAAGCGCAAATGCAAAAAAATCATCCCGTACCATGCTCATAATCGGTTCAGTTGCATTGTTTTTTGGTGTGGTATTTATGGGTGTAATATTATTCGATATTAAAAGAAGTAATCAGTATAAATTGCAATTGATTGAAGCAAGGAATAGGGCAGAATATCTGGCTAAAGCAAAGGAGGAGTTTTTGGCAAACATGAGTCATGAAATAAGAACACCATTAAATGCCATTATAGGTTTTTCGGAACAACTGGAAAATACCACGCTTAAATCATCACAAAGAAAATATATTCGTGCAGTATCAAATGCCGGATCCCATTTATTAAATACTGTAAACGACATTCTCGACCTGTCGAAGATAGAAGCCGGAAAACTCGCCATTGACGAACATCCTTTTATCATGAAAGATATTATAGAGGAAATATCTTCAATATTGGAAATAAAAGCTGAGGAGAAGGGTTTACAATTAAATACGTTTATTTATGATAATTCTGATGAATTGATAGTGGGTGATCCATTCAGGGTTAAACAAATTTTATATAATATAACCGGCAACGCTATTAAGTTTACTGAAAAGGGTTCTGTAGAAATTAAATGTGAAGGCATAAAAGGAAAAAATTCAATTGATTACAGAATTTCTATAACCGATTCCGGAATTGGTATTCCTGAGGATAAACTCGAAGGGATTTTTGAGTCTTTTGAACAAGCCGAAAAATCTACCTCAAGAAAATACGGAGGCACCGGTTTAGGATTATCAATCTCTAAAAGAATTGCCGAATTATTAAACGGTAAGATAACGGTAAAAAGTGAGGAAGGAAAAGGTTCAGTATTTACCATAACATTGCCCATGCTTATTGCCAGTGCAGCACAAAAGGAAATTAATATTAAAGACACTGCTAAAAAATCTGACTTACACGGATTAGAAATATTGATCGTTGATGATGAACCATTTAATTTGATGTTGGCTGAGATCATCCTCAATAAACACGGAGCACATATATCAGTAGCAAACAACGGAAAGGTAGCCCTTGAAAAAATTGAGATGCAGAGTTTTGATATTGTGCTTGCCGATTTGCATATGCCGGAAGTGGATGGTTACATGTTGGCAAATAAAATACGTGAACAATATTTGCAGGTTCCACTTATAGCTTTAACTGCCAACGTAATGCAAACTGATCTGGAAAGAATTCGACAAAGCGGGTTTAACGATATTTTACTAAAACCCTATAAAGAACGCGAACTCTTAAATATGATCGCTAAATATGCACCTCTAGTGATTGGCGAAAATAATGGGGAAATTAATTCCAATGAACAAATGGAACAGACCGAAATATACGATCTTGATGAAATCAGGAAATTTTCGGATAATGACAACTCGATATTAATTTCTATTATTGAATCTTTTGTCCATAATAATTCTCTGAATTTATTTACATTAAAGGATGCCGTTGCAAAAAAAGATTTTCACAATATCAGAAATACAGCACATAAAATGCTTCCTTCCTATAATCATTTTCACGTATTTGATATCATTCCTGAATTAAAACAATTGGAGATAATTCAGGATAATTCGGACCTGGAACTCTCCGAAATATATAATAAAATTGATACGGTAAGTAAAGAATTATTTATCAAACTTGATCAGGAATGCAATAGAATAAAGGTTGACGTTTATTAGTATTAATTAAAATTTTAATGAACCGTTAATCCGATTTTAAGGAGAAAAAATATTTTTATTAATCTTCTTCGTTTCCAGTAAGTATTTTATACAACTTCATTTTATTATACAAAGTTTTACGGTCGATCTTGAGAATTGTTGCAGCCTTACTTTTATTATAATTCACTTTTATAAGCGTATTAATGATCATCTCCTTTTCCGTTTTTTCAGCAAGTGATTTAAGGTCGCCGGGTTGTTGTTCTTTAATGTGATTGTTATTATTTATCCCGGAAATTTCTTCGCGTTTTTCGAAAACTATTTCATGTGGCAAAGTTTCCTTTTTTACTAGGGTACCTGAAGTAAGCAATACTGCACGACGCACAACATTGCGCAATTCACGAAGGTTTCCGGGCCATGAGTATTTCCTGTAAATTGCTTTTACCTCATCATCAAAATCCATTACCTCCTTATTTAATTCCTGGTTGGCCAGATGTAAAAAATGTTCGGCAAAAACACCAACATCCTCTCCCCTGTCGCGAAGCGAAGGAACAACCATTGTAAATTCATTTAGGCGGTGATAAAGATCTTCCCTGAAAGCGCCCTTTTTTACACTTTCCTGCAGATCCTCGTTTGTTGCCACTATTATTCTTACATCAATTTCAACATCCTGATTACTTCCTATTTTTCGAATCTTTCTTTCCTGTATTGCGCGCAATAATTGCACTTGTATCTCATACGACAAATTTCCGATCTCATCAAGAAATAAAGTACCTCCTTCTGCAAACACAAACTGCCCTGTTTTATCAACTATAGCTCCCGTAAACGACCCTTTAATATGTCCGAATAATTCACTTGCCGCTAATTCTCTGCTCAGAGCACCACAATCGATTGAAACAAACGGTTTATGCATACGTTTGCTTTTTTGGTGTATCATTTTTGCAACGTATTCCTTTCCGGTACCACTTTCACCGTGTATAATAACTGATAAATTTGTAGGAGCAACAATATCAATATACGACATTATTCTTATTGCAGTATCACTTTCCCCCTCTACATATTCAAAAATATTTTTAGGAGTATTTTTTTTTGAAGGTTGATTATTATCGTTCGTATTTTGTAGGGGCGGAATTATTGCAACATTATCTTTCTCCCTTTTCAGCGCATTGTTAATAGTTAATAAAATTTCATCGGGATTTACGGGTTTAGTTACATACTCATAAGCACCGTTTTGCATTGCCTTAACTGCAATTCGGATATCGGCATAAGACGTCATAATAATTACCGGCATTCCAGGTTTAATTTCTCGTATCTCCTTAAGCAATTCTAACCCATCGGTATCCGGTAAACGGAAATCACTTAATATAACATCAAAATTCTCTTTTTTAACTTGCACAATTGCTTCGGTTCCTGAAAATGCAGTGGCAGTAGTGAAATCTTTTTTACTTAAAAAACTTTTCAGCATCAGGCAAAAGGTAGGGTCATCATCTATTATCAATACCGAAGGGCGCATATATATATATATCTGTTTTTAAAT
>JAYSYX010000450.1:0-17710 GCA_043727235.1 Bacteroidota bacterium | reverse complement strand
TAGAAAACACGCATTGCAAATTGTAGATTTGCAGTCCTTTAACATAAGCGGATATGGAAAAAAAACAAACAAATAAGATCTCCATTACAACCAACGATGGGAAACCTTTTCTAATTCCTGTGGAAGGATCATTGGGGTTATTGGCATTAGGATACAAAGGATTAGTTGCCTGGAGACAGGTGCGACGTCAATACCAAAAAACAGTAGTTGCCAAACAAGCGCAAAAACAAGAAAAAAAACCGGATACAAAATCATAAAACAGACAGCTCAACGCAGTAATGCAGTTGTAATATAGATATGGGAAAGAGAATAGCAAAAAAAGTACTCCTCATCGGCTGGGATGCCGCAGATTGGAAAATAATTAATCCCCTCATGGACGCAGGGCATATGCCTACCCTAGAAAAATTAGTGAATGGCGGTGTGATCGGAAATTTTGCAACATTGGATCCCCCATTATCTCCAACATTATGGACCTCCATCGCAACCGGGAAGCGCCCTTATAAACATGGAATTATTGGTTTTACAGAACCCGATCCCTCTGGAAAGGGTGTTCGACCAGTTTATATTACCTCAAGAAAGGTGAAGGCTATGTGGAACATTTTTAACCAGCATGGAATGAAAAGCCATGTTATCGGTTGGTGGCCTTCGCATCCTGCAGAGCCAATTAATGGAACCATGGTTTCCAATCTTTATCAGCGGGCATCAAAACCCATGAACGAACCCTGGCCAATGCTTGATGGAACTGTGCATCCTCCCGAAAAAGCAGATCTCTTTAAAAAACTGAGAATTCATCCGGCAGAATTAACTCCGGCGCATATTTTACCCTTTATTCCCGATGCAATAAAGATCGATCAGGAAAAGGATAAGCGCCTTGGAATGCTCACAAAAATTATCGCCGATTGCTCTACTATTCACGCTGCGGCAACCTATATTCTTGAAAATGAGGAGTGGGATTTTTTAGGTGTTTATTACGATGCAATCGACCATTTCTGTCATGGTTTCATGAAATTTCATCCCCCGCAAATGCCAATGATCCCGGATGATCTTTACAATCTTTATAAAGATGTGGTTATCTCAGGCTACAAATATCACGACATGATGCTTGAACGTCTATTGCAACTCGCAGGTCCTGATGTAACTGTAATGCTGGTTTCCGATCACGGATTCCACCCCGATCATTTACGTCCCATTGAATTACCAAAAGAACCGGCTGCTCCCGCATTAGAACACAGTCCATACGGAATTGTTGTAATTAATGGACCCGGAATTAAAAAAGATGAACGTATTTATGGTGCATCAATTTTAGATGTTACTCCAACTATTCTCACTATGTTTGGATTCCCTATCGGAGCCGATATGGATGGAAATGTTTTGGTAAATGCATTTGAAGAAACAATTGTTCCTGATAAAATTGATTCATGGGATGATATTCCGGGAAATAGTGGAGAACATCCTAAAGACAGACAAGAAGACCCTTATGCAGCAGCCGAAGCAATGGAGCAACTTATTGAATTAGGATATATAGAAAGACCAAGTGAAAATGTTGAAAAGGCAATTAAGAATACTGTTAACGAAAATAATTATTATTTATCGCGCATGTATATCAATGGCAGAAAATATAATGAGGCCATTGAGATATTGACAAAATTATTTGAAGAAAATCCAAATGTTACACGATATTCCATGCGACTTGCACATGCATATCAATCGATAAATAAAATTCAAGAAACACGTGATGTACTTTCTAAGATAAAAACCACAAGTGGAAAGGAAACCATAAGCATGAAAATTATGGAAGGCAATTTGCTTTTAGTGGAGAATAAACCAAAGGAAGCAATGGCACTCTTCGAAAAAATTGAAGAAGAAATGCCCAACATAACAAGAGTAAATATGCAATTGGGTAAATGTTATCTCGCATTAAAAAAATGGAAAAAAGCAGAAGAAGCATTTCAAAATGAACTCAATCATGATCCGGGAAATGCAGCGGCACATCATGGATTAGGAGTTTCATTATTGCGCAGAAAACAATATGATGCAGCTGTGGAGAGTTTTTTAAATGCGGTTGGATTAACGTATTTCTTCCCATTTGCACATTATCATCTCGGTGAAGCACTTTATATGTTAGGAGAATATGAACGTTCAGCAGAAGCATTTGAAGTGTGTTTGAAAATGGCACCGGGAATTAATAAAGCTCGTCAGCTTTTAACGAATATTTATAACGAACATCTTAAAAAACCTGAAATTGCTTTAGATCACAAAGCAAAAATTTCAGAGTTCATTAAAGGAGATATTGTTGTTGTTTCAGGTTTACCACGATCGGGAACAAGTATGATGATGCAAATGTTGGATACCGGAGGATTGGAAACCTTTACAGATGGTGTTCGGAAATCAGATGAAAATAATCCGAAGGGTTATTACGAACATGAGCTGGTTAAATCGCTTTCCCGCAATAAAACCTGGATGAAAGATGCTATGGGAAAAGTGGTAAAAGTGATAAGTCAGTTGGTTTTCGAATTACCTGCAAATTATCGCTATAAAATTATTTTTATGGAACGCGATCTTGATGAAGTTATTCAGAGTCAGCATAAAATGTTGATCCGTGATGGAAAGGCTAAAGAGGATGCAATAAATATTCGCGTGGTAAATGCGTTCAAACAAAATCTGGAAAGAATTCACACATGGGTTCCCAAACAACAAAATATGGAGATCATATTTGTTTCACACAGAAATTTGGTTAACAATCCGGTGGAGGAATTAAAGAAGGTAAATGATTTTCTAGGTGGAACATTGGACACTACTGCAATGGCAACGGTGGTAGATAAAAAATTGCACAGAGAAAAGGCAGTTAAATAATTAAGCTTTTATTACATTAGAATGAACATAAATATGCAGCTAATTAAACCTGCAATATGTATTTTCGCATAAAGAATTACCGTACTATGAAAAAACTCACAGCATCAAACAAAAAATTAATGCAATATGCAGCAAGCGCTGCAGCATTTTTAATGGTTAACGAAGCCTCTGCAACTATTGTTTATACCGATCTTGACCCAGACGGAATTATTGGAGGTGAGGGCGCTGAAATAACACTTGATATTAATTCTGATGGAAACGATGATTTTACATTTATAGTTTACAGCTATGCCGGGACAATTACTTATTACGGAAGTCCTATTTCTTTTAATGTTCAGGTGGCCGGTGCAGAGGCATTGGCCAATAATGAATTCCTTGGTAGTATTGTTACCGTGAGCGGTTACACCAATGTTTACATTCCAACCCTGGCTCCGGGAGAGGGAATTAATGATGAGGATAATTTTGAGGGTGGATATGGTTCCCTGGCAGTAATTGTAAATGCTTCACTTTATGGATTTCCTGTTTACTCCTTTGAAGGAGGAGCCTGGTTGGATACAGAGATGCAGTTTATGGGATTCCGCTTAAGTATCGATAAGGATTATTTTTATGGTTGGATGCGAATTTCAGTTAATGATGAGGCTAGCCAGCTTACAGTCCACGACTATGCTTATGAGGACGAGGCAAATAAATCCATTTTTACAGGTTCTACTGTTTCCGCTATAATTAATAATCCTTTAACAAATGCCGAAATTTTTACAGCAGGGCAAGATCTCATAGTAAATATACCGACTAGTATTTCTACGGCAGTTGATCTTGAATTATATGATCTTGAAGGTAAATTGGTTTTGCAGATTTCGCAAATATCAGGGTCAAATACAGTTAATTGTGAAGGATTTGCAGGAGGAAATTATATTATTAGGTTGACAGATCACAATTTAAGCTATAACAAACAAGTTCATATCGCAAATTGATTAGAGTTTTCGCAAGGTTGGAAATCACAAAATCAACATTACAAACCGACCTAAACCTGAAAAAAATAAAAATTTTGTCATATTTACTGCAACAATTTTCACGAATTAAAAAAAATTACTACATTCGCCTTAATTATTAGTTAACCATTAATCTGTAAAAATGAAAAAATCATTTACAAACAAAGAAACAGTTAAAAAACTCGCGTCCTATTCTGCGTTGGCCGGAGCATTTGTGCTCGTAAACACCGGTGCAAATGCACAGATCGTGTATACGGATGTTGATCCGGACGAAACCATTGGAACAGGAGATGCTTATGATCTTGATATGAATAATGACGGAGATGTTGATTTCACGATCAATATGACCAGCATTACCATTCCTAGTCTATTCTACACTGTTGCTTACCACTCTGTATATTATGATGCGGTGATCAACTTCATGAAAATCTATCCTACCAGTGGTAATGCGGTAAATGCTTATACACTTTCTACTTATTCCGGTGGAACAGTTGGATATGGTTATGCTTTGAATAACGGTGAAGATATCGGACCATCAGCAAACATGCTTGAAAATTCTACCCAGTATTTAGGTGCTTATTTGGGTATTCTTGATTATCCGTCTCCGGGAGATATTTATTCCTTCTCCAGCTTCGGTGAATGGCCAGCTAAAACCAGCAAATTCTTAGGTGTTCGTTTTAATGCCGACGGAAATGATCATTATGGTTGGGTTAGAATAACCTGCGAAAATCTTGAGATCACTATCGAAGATTACGCTTACAACGGAACTCCTGATGGCGAAATTGGAGCTGGTGATATGCCAACTGCAATTGAAACATTACTTACTGATGATCAGTTGAGTGCATATAGCTTCGGAAATACAATTAATGTTGTGGTTAAGGACATTACTTCTGATGCTACTGTTTCTGTATTCAATACCACAGGACAAAAAGTTTACCAAAACGGTCTGAATTTAAGTGGAATGCAAATTACACTTGATAATGCTGCAACCGGTAATTACACTTTACAAATTACTACAGCTGATAATGCAACTTACAGCAAACAGCTTTACATTCAGAATTAAATTTTTATAGATTATTGCAAAAAAACCTTCGAAGAAATTCGGAGGTTTTTTTTTGATATGTTCATTCGTGCACCTGCCTGATTATCTCGGCAAGCAGGTTCGTGGCAACCTTTTTAGCCTACAATATGGATGAAAAAATTACAGCCACGAATGCACGAATAAAAAATAAATAATAGATTTATAAATACATACAGCCGATAACACTGGCCGTTCATTCGTGCATTCGTGGCAACCTTTTTAACCCACAATACGGATGTAAAAATTACAGCCACGAATGCACGAATAAAAAATTAGAAAGTAGATTTCAAAATACAAGTTACCTATACTTTTGGCTGTTCATTCATGCATTCGTGGCAACCCTTTCAACCCACAATACGGATAAAATAATTAGCCGCAAATGCGAAGATATTCGCAAATTAAAAAAGGGATAAGAATTTCTCCTTACCCCTTTGAAAGCTATATTAAAATAATATTATTCTTTTTCCTTCTCTGCAGTATTTTCTGCAGTATCCTCTGTTGCATCAACAATAGGAGTTTCTTCTACTATAGTTTCAGCAACTGGTGCTTTAACTTCAGCTTCTACAGCTTTCTTTTCAGTTTTTCCGGAACCACGACGGCTGCGTTTTTTAGTTGCGCCTTTTGGTGCTTTCAACATGTTTTCGTTGTAGTCAACCAATTCGATGATACAAGTTTCTGCATTATCTCCTGCTCTGTGTTCTGCAAGTTTCAATATTCTGGTATAACCTCCATTGCGTGTTGCAACTTTTGTGGAAATATTTACGAATAATTCGTTAACTGCTTCTTTGCTTTGCAATTCAGAAAATACTTCACGGCGATTGTGTGTGGTATCTTCTTTTGAACGGGTAATGATAGGCTCAATATATACCCTTAATTCTTTTGCCTTCGCTAAAGTTGTTTTAATGCGCTTGTGCAATAGTAACGACACACCCATGTTGCTCAACATTGCACTTCTGTGTGCATATTTTCTTCCGAGGTGGTTTATTTTATTTCCGTGTCTCATTATACTTAATGTTTAATGATGTTTTAAAAACATCTGATTAATCTTCTTCTAATTTAAATTTTGAAAGGTCCATTCCGAATTGCAAACCTTTATCTAAAACCATTGCTTCAATTTCCACTAACGATTTTTTACCGAAATTGCGGAACTTCAATAATTCGTTAGTATCGTATTTAACTAATTCGGAAAGTGAGTTGATCTTGGCAGCTTTCAAACAATTATAAGCACGTACTGAAAGATCAAGATCTTCCAAAGGTGTTTTTAATAATTTGCGAATATGCAAAGTGTGTTCATCAACAACATTCACTTCTTTTTCGCCGCTGGTATGGAAAGTAATATTCTCATCCGTAACCAACATTAAGTGCTGAATTAAAATTCTCGCTGCTTCTTTAATTGCATCTTCCGGATGTATTGTTCCATCGGTTTTAATTTCAACAACTAATTTTTCGTAATCCGTTTTTTGTTCAACACGGGTATTTTCAATTGTGTATTTTACATTCTTTATAGGTGTGTAAATTGCATCAATAGGAATTACGCCAATTGTTTTATCTATGTTTTTATTTTCCTCTGCAGGTAAATATCCTCTTCCTTTCTGAATTGTTAATTCAATATCCAATTTCACAAAAGGTTCCATTCTGCAAATTAAAAGATCGGGATTGGTAACACGGAAACTATTGGTATGTTTTTCGATATCACCTGCTCTGAATTCTTCTTTATCCTTTAATGAAATAAAGATCTTCTCCACCGCATTTTCATCTCCGCCAATTTCTTTTTTTAAACGAACTTGCTTTAAATTCAATACGATCTCGGTAATATCTTCCATAACACCGTTGATAGTAGAGAACTCGTGATCAACACCGCTGATCTTAACCGATGAAATTGCAAATCCTTCCAATGAACTTAATAATACTCTGCGCAATGCATTTCCGATAGTAACACCAAAGCCCGGCTCCAAAGGTTTGAACTCGAAAGTTCCTTCGAAATCTGTTGCTTTTTGTAAGGTGATCTTATCAGGACGTTGAAATGAAAGTAATGCCATATTTTTTGGTGTTTTATATTATTTTTATTTTGAATATAATTCGACGATAAGTTGTTCCTTGATAGTTTCAGGAATCTGATCTCTTTCAGGATAACCAACAAAAGTTCCTTTCATTTGATTTGGATTCCATTCCAACCATGGATATCTTTTTGAACTACCCTGAGAAGTTGATTCTTTAAGCCATTCAATATCTTTTGATTTTTCGCGGATGGTAATTACATCTCCCGGAATTAAAGTTGCTGACGGAGAATTGCAAATTTCACCGTTAACCTCAATATGTTTGTGATTTACCAATTGACGAGCACCTCTGCGTGTAGGAGCAATTCCCAAACGGAAAACCGTATTGTCCAATCTTGCTTCCAGTAATTGCAATAATGCTTCACCGGTTACACCTTTACGACGCGTTGCTTCTTCAAAAGTTTTACGGAATTGACGTTCCAATACACCGTAAGTATATTTTGCCTTTTGTTTTTCTTTAAGCTGTATGCCGTACTCACTTGCACTTTTCTTTTTGCGAGTCTGACCGTGTTGGCCCGGAGCGTATTTACGCTTTTCAAATGCTTTGTCGTAACCAAAAATTGGTTCACCGAAAGATCTTGATTTTTTTGTCCTGGGCCCTGTATACCTTGCCATTATTCTATTGAATTTTATAAATTAAAAACTATACTCTTCTCTTTTTTGGTGGACGACAACCATTATGCGGTAACGGTGTTATATCCCTGATCATTGTAACTTCAATTCCTGAAGAAGCAATGGTACGAATAGCCGACTCGCGTCCTGATCCCGGTCCTTTAACGAACACTTCCACTTTGCGTAAACCGGCATCATATGCAACTTTTGCTGCATCAGATGTTGCAATTTGAGCAGCATAAGGTGTATTCTTTTTTGAACCTCTGAAACCCGCTTTACCCGCTGATGCCCAGGAAATTGTTTGTCCTGTCATATTGGTAAACGTAATTATCAGATTGTTGAAAGAAGCCAAGATATGCGCCTGTCCTTCGGCTTCTACCTTCACGATCCTCTTCTTTGCTGTCTTTTTTGCTGTTGTTGTTTTAGCCATTTTATATTAAATGAAATTATTAAAACTTACTTTAATTATCCTTTAGGTGCTTTCTTTTTATTCGCAACTGTTTTTTTCCTTCCTTTACGGGTTCTGGAATTAGTTCTTGTGCGTTGTCCCCTCACCGGCAAACCTTTACGATGGCGAACACCTCTATAGCATCCGATATCCATTAAACGTTTAATGGCCAATTGCATTTCTGAACGCAATGCACCTTCAACTTTTAATTCGTTGTTGATGTATGTACGAATAGCATTGATCTCATCATCAGACCAATCTTTTACTTTTTTACTTTCATCTACACTAGCAGATTGTAAAATCTTTTTAGAAGTAGTTAAACTAATTCCGTAGATGTAGGTAAGGCCAATTACGCCTCTTTTGTTTTTAGGTAAATCTATACCAGCAATCCTTGCCATATTATTTATTCAATAATTTTAAAATGTTAACCTTGACGTTGTTTGAATTTAGGGTTCTTTTTGTTTATCACGTACAGCCTTCCCTTCCTTTTCACGATCTTACAATCGACGCTGCGTTTTTTAATTGATGGTTTTACTTTCATAATAGTGTTATTTATATCGGTATATAATTCTTCCTCTTGTTAAATCGTAGGGACTCATCTCTACAGTTACTTTGTCGCCGGGTAATATCCGGATATAATTCATCCGCATTTTACCTGAAATATGTGCAACAATTTCATGTTCATTTTCCAACTTCACCCTGAACATTGCATTTGATAATGCTTCTGTTATTGTTCCGTCTTGTTTTATTAACCCTTGTTTCGACATTAATTAACTGTTTCTTTTTCCTGATATAAGTTCTTGTTGCTTCTCACTGCCTTTTCAATATTGTCAAAATTGGAAAGGATGTCTGCAGCTCCTAATGTAATTGTTATGGTATGTTCAAAATGACAGGAAATTTTTTTATCCTTCGTTCTAATTGTCCAACCATCGTTTTCCTGAACTACATTTTTAGTTCCCAGATTTATCATTGGTTCAATAGCAATTACTAATCCTTCCTGCAATTTTGGTCCTTTTCCCCTGATACCGAAATTAGGAACATCAGGTTCTTCGTGCAAATTTTTTCCCAATCCATGCCCAACCAATTCTCTCACCACTCCGTAACCGTGAAACTGTTCTGCATAATTTTGAATTGCATAACTGATATCTCCAATTCTGTTTCCCGGCACTGCCATTTCAATTCCTTTATAAACACATTCTTTGGTAACTCTCGCAAGATTAACTGCATCAAGCGCCACCTCACCAATTAAAAATGTAAAAGCGGAATCGCCATGAAATCCATTTTTAAATACTCCGCAATCAACCGACACCACATCACCTTCTTTTATTTCATTTTTAGAAGGAATTCCGTGAACAACCATATCATTTACAGAAATACACAGTGTATTGGGAAAACCTCTATAACCTAAAAAAGAAGGTTTACCACCATTATCTCTTATAAATTCCTCAGCCCTTTTATCGAGCTCAAGTGTTGTAATCCCCGGTTTGATAATGCCGGCAATTAAAGCCAACGTATCTGAAACAAGCAAAGAACTTTTTCTGATGAGTTCAACCTCATCTTTTGTTTTATAATATATCATCCCTGTTGAACGCTTACTGGCCCTGATGAACGGCCTTTAATTCGTCCCGACTTCATCAAACCGTCGTAATGACGCATTAAAAGGTGACTTTCAATTTGTTGTAATGTATCCAATACCACACCTACCATGATGAGCAAGGATGTTCCGCCAAAAAATTGAGCAAATGACGGATCTACTCCCAACACTCCGGACATAACCGGCATAACTGCAATCAATGCTAGAAAAATTGAACCCGGCAGTGTTACCCTTGATAACACATTATCAATAAATTCCGCCGTTTTTTTACCAGGCTTAACACCGGGAATGAAACCACCGTTCTTTTTAAGATCATCCGCCATTTGAGTCGGATTGATAATAATAGCTGTATAAAAGTAGGTGAATATTACAATGAGGAAACCATAAATAAGGTTATATCCCCAGCTTTGAAAATCGTTTAACATTACCAATGCCGGTGAATTCTGCCAGTCCGGATTGATCTGTGCGAAAATACCCGGGATAAACATCAGTGCCTGAGCAAAGATGATAGGCATTACACCTGCTGCATTAATTTTCAGTGGAATATATTGACGAACTCCGCCATATTGTCTTGAACCAACTACTCGTTTAGCATATTGAACAGGAATTCTTCTTGTTCCTTGTACCAATAGGATCACACCCATTATAATTAATACCATGAAGGCGATCTCCAATACAAATGGTATAAATCCACCACCGCCATCTGCACCTCTGTGAGTAATTTCATTTAATAATGCTGCCGGTAATCCCGCAATAATACCAACCATGATAAGCATCGAGATACCGTTTCCAATACCCTTATCGGTTATACGCTCACCCATCCACATGGTAAATAAAGTTCCACCTGTAAGAATGATTACGCATATAAACCAGAACAAACCGTTAGGAGCAACAATAAAGTCAGCATTTTGAGAAAGATTATTCAAATATGCATAATATCCTGAAGCCTGAAGAGCCGTTACTACTACGGTTAAATAACGTGTATACTGATTCATTTTCCGGCGACCGCTTTCTCCTTCTTTCTGCATTCTTGCAAAATAAGGAACGGCAATTGCCAAAAGTTGCATTGCAATAGATGCAGAGATATAAGGCATGATACCCAAAGCAAAGATGGATGCACGGCTAAAACCTCCCCCTGCAAATAAATTGATCAGACCCAAAAGACCGCTGTCGCCATCGATATTTGCAGCCTGATTATACACTGCAGCATCAATACCGGGAAGCATTACATAAGAGCCAAACCGATATAGAAATATTAATCCAAGAGTATACAGCAATCTCTTTTTGAGATCTTCTATACTCCAGATATTCTTTAATGTTTGAATAAATTTTTTCATGTGTTACCCTATCACATTTATTGTTCCACCGGCTTCTTCAACTGCCTTTTTAGCAGTTTCGCTGTGTGCGTGTGCCCAAATTTCTACTTTTGTCGTTAATTCACCTCTTCCGAGTATTTTCAAACGCTCGTCAGATTTAAGAATTCTGTTTGCTCTTAACACATCCTCATCAAATCTTGTGATCTCATATTTTTCAACCAAACTTTGAATTTGATCGAGATTGAGGGTCACGTATTTAACTTCGAAATTCTTATTGTTGAAACCGCGTTTTGGTAAACGGCGTTGTAAAGGCATTTGTCCACCTTCATGACCTCTTTTTCTGGAGTATCCTGAACGAGAACCCGCTCCTTTAAATCCTCTTTTCGAGGTTTCGCCCCAGCCTGAACCTTGTCCGCGACCTACACGGTGGCGTTTTTTGATCGAGCCGTCTGCTGGTTTTAAATTTGATAAATCCATTTTAAATATTTTCTACTTTTACTAAATGTTGAACTGCTTTCACCATACCCAAAATTTGTGGAGTTGCTTCCACCTCAATTGTCTGATGCATTCTTCTTAAACCTAAAGCCTTCATTGTTGCTTTCTGTCTTTTAGGTCTGTCGGTTGTACTTCTTACAGAAGTTACTTTTATCTTGCTCATACCGGTATTAATTATTAAATACTTTTTTTAATGATGTATTTCTTTGTTGAGATATGGTCATTGGATTTCTTAAATGCGCTAAAGCATCTAAAGTTGCTTTTACCACATTATGCGGATTTGAAGATCCTAATGATTTTGCCAATACGTCGGTTACCCCTGCACTTTCTAAAACTGCGCGCATAGCACCACCGGCAATTACACCTGTTCCATGAGCTGCCGGTTTGATCATTACTTTTCCTGCTCCGAATTTTCCGTGTTGTTCATGTGGAATGGTTCCTTTAAAGATCGGCACTTTAATAAGGTTCTTTTTCGCATCATCAATTCCTTTTTGAATTGCTTCAGTAACCTCGCGTGCTTTTCCTAAACCGTGGCCAACAATTCCGTTCCCGTCGCCAACTACTACCAATGCTGAAAAACTGAATGTTCTTCCCCCTTTAGTAACTTTCGCAACGCGCTGAATTCCTACGATCTTTTCCTTTAAATCGAGCTCACTTGCTCTTACTCTTTGTATTTCTTTATTGATTGCCATAATGAGTATTCTTATTTAGAATTCAAGACCTCCCTCACGAGCGCCTTCTGCTAATGATTTAATTCTTCCATGATATAAATTACCACCTCTGTCGAAAGTAACCAGTTTTACACCTGATTCAACTGCTCTTTCCGCCAATAACTTTCCAACATTTTTAGCTTTATCAGTTTTTGTCCCTGATAAAGATTTTCCTTGTTTATCGGTAGTCGAAGCGGAACAAATGGTATGTCCTGCTACATCATCAATCAATTGGGCATACATTTCTTTATTACTTCTGTATACTGCTAATCTTGGACGCTCGGCCGTTCCTGCAACTTTTTTGCGGACACGATAGCGAATTTTTTGTCTTCTTACTGATTTTCTTGATAACATAACTAATACTTTTATTTACCTGCAGTTTTACCTGCTTTACGACGCAATATTTCGTCAGAATATTTAATACCTTTTCCTTTATATGGTTCAGGGCTGCGGAACGATCTGATCTTTGCAGCTATTGCACCTAATAATTGTTTGTCGTTGCTTTCTAAAATGATGGTTGGGTTTTTTCCCTTTTCTGTTACCGTTGCAAGTTTTACTTCCTTAGGTATCATCATAATAATAGGATGTGAGTAACCTACAGCAATTTCTAAAACTTGTCCCTGGTTGGATGCACGATAACCTACCCCAACTAATTCCAATTCTTTTTTGAAACCTTCCTCAATTCCTTTAACCATATTGCCGATAAGTGCGCGGTATAATCCGTGCATAGCCTTATGTCTTTTTTGTTCGGTAGGACGCTCAAGTGTTACAGTGCTTCCATCTATTTTAATAGCGATATCGGCATCAACCTTTAGCGATAACTCCCCTCTTTTACCTTTCACTGTAACCAGATTATTATCAGATACAGCTATTGTAATTCCTGCGGGCAATTGAATTGGTAACTTTCCTATTCGTGACATTTTATCTTCTTTCTGTGTTTATTAATAAATGTAACATAAAACTTCTCCGCCGATATTCTGACGTTTAGCATCTTTTTCTGTCATAACACCTTTTGAGGTGGACACGATTGCAAGACCTAATCCGCTTAATACTCTCGGCATTTCATCAACACCTGCATATTTTCTTAAACCGGGTTTACTAACGCGGGTCAAACCTTTTATTGCCGGAGCTTTTGTAACAGGATCGTATTTAAGTGCTATTTTAATACTACCCTGAGGACCTTCTGTTTCAAATTTATATTTGAATATAAAGCCGTGCTCATACAAAATTTCTGTAAGGCGCTTTTTCATATTAGATGCTGGCACCTCCACAATTCTGTGATTCGCTTTTTGAGCATTTCTGATTCTGGTCAGAAAATCGGCTATCGGATCTGTAACTTTCATTTGTTGTTTACTTTTTATTTATTACCAACTTGCTTTAGTCATACCGGGAATTTTGCCATAAAGGGCAAGATCGCGGAGTTTAATTCTCGAAATTCCAAGATCGCGCACATATCCTCTCGGACGACCCGTTAATTTACAACGGTTGCGGTATCTAACTTGTGAAGAATTACGCGGAAGTTTATCCAACTCCTCCCATCTTCCTTCAGCTTTTAGTTGTTTGCGACGATCAGCATATTTTTCTATCATATGCTCACGTTTGATATTTCTTGCTACTACTGAAATTTTTGACATAATATCTTTTTATGCTTTGCGGAACGGAATTCCCAATCCTTTTAATAATTCATATGCTTCGGCATCGGTCTTTGCAGTTGTTACAAAGGTGATGTCCATACCTGTTACTCTTGTGATCTTATCGATATCGATCTCAGGGAAAATGATCTGTTCAGTAATTCCCAAAGTGAAATTCCCTCTGCCATCAAAACTTTTATTGTTCACTCCCTTGAAATCGCGAACCCTTGGAAGACCAACAGAGATAAGTCTGTCGAGAAACTCATACATGTTGTTTCCTCTCAGAGTTACTTTGATACCAATAGGTGTATTGGAACGCAATTTAAAGTTCGAAATATCTTTTTTCGACACCGTTGCAACACATTTCTGACCTGTTATTCTTGTCAGTTCATCCAATGCAACATCAATGATCTTTTTGTCTTGAGTAGCTGCACCCAAACCCTGATTAATTGCTATTTTGAGCAATTTAGGTACTTGCATCGTGCTTTTGTACTTGTACTTTTCCTGAAGATCTTTTGAGATCTCAGAGTTGTACTTTTGTTTAAGACGTGGAGTTCTAGTTTCCATTATTTAATAATTTCTCCCGATTTTTTTGAATATCTAACCATTTTGCCGTTCTCTATCTTGCGGCTTATACGAACACCTTTGCCACTTTTGGGATCTACAACCAAAACGTTGCTGATGTGAATTGGAGCTTCCTTTTTAATGATGCCACCATTTGGGTATTGTTGGGTTGGGCGCGTGTGTTTCGACACGATATTAACGCCTTCCACCATTACTCTGGCTTTATCGTAAATAACTTCAATTACGCGGCCTTTTTTGCCTTTATCATCACCGGTAATAACCTGAACCATATCATTTTTCT
Organism: Bacteroidota bacterium; assembly: GCA_043727235.1. Lineage (GTDB taxonomy): Bacteria > Bacteroidota > Bacteroidia > Chitinophagales > BACL12 > UBA7236. The sequence goes on along the minus strand of JAYSYX010000450.1, from coordinate 3,059 downwards.
TAACATGATATTTAGGTTTGAACCTACCTGTGAAAATTTCTTCTTTCTTTTTCATAATTATAAAACTTCAGGTGCCAATGACACGATTTTCATAAATTGTTTATCTCTTAATTCGCGGGCCACAGGTCCAAATATCCTTGTTCCTCTCGGCTCATCAGCTGCGTTCAACAACACACAGGCGTTATCATCAAAACGAATATAAGAACCGTCTTTGCGACGCACTTCTTTATGGGTTCTCACTACAACTGCTGTAGCAACTGTTCCCTTTTTAATACCACCACCCGGTAAAGCATCTTTAACGGTAACGATGATCTTATCTCCGAGTGAAGCATATCTTCTTCTCGTGCTACCCAATACGCGTATGCATAATACCTCTCGGGCACCGCTGTTGTCAGCTACTTTTAGTCTTGATTCTTGTTGGATCATGTTATTTAGCTCTTTCGACTACGTCAACTAATCTCCATCTTTTGAGTTTGCTCAAAGGACGGGTTTCCATTATTTTTACTTTATCACCCAATTTAGCATCATTGGTCTCGTCATGAGCATGATACTTTTTGGTTTTTTTAAGGTATTTACCATACTTGGTGTGCATGATCTTTCTTTCTACTGCAACAGTTATGGATTTTTCCATTTTGTTGCTTGTTACCACACCGGTAATTGTTCTTCTTAGATTTCTAGTTTGTTGTTCCATCCTGATTTATAATTTATTTGGCGGAAACCAATTCACGTTTTCTAACTTCAGTTTTTAATCTCGCGATTTCTCTGCGGAGATAACGCAGCTGAGCCGGATTATCAATTGGGTTCACTGCGTGATTAAAACGCAATTTCACCATGCGATCGTTGTCGTCGTGAAGCCTTTGTTTAAGGTCCTCAATACTCAACTGGTTTAAATCTTCTTTTTTTATCAACTTAGCCATTTGCCAAAGTTTTTTTTATTTATGAAACGTAGTCCCTGCGAACTACAAATTTTGTTTTTACCGGTAATTTACCTGCAGCAAGTCTCATTGCTTCCTGTGCTGTTGCAAGTGGAACTCCATCTGCTTCAAACATGATCCTTCCCGGCTGAACTACTGCCACCCAATATTCCGGGCTACCCTTTCCTTTACCCATACGAACCTCTGCGGGTTTTTTGGTAATAGGTTTATCGGGAAATATATTTATCCAAACCTGGCCTTCACGTTTCAGGTGGCGGGTTAATGCAACCCTTGCTGCTTCAATCTGGCGATCAGTTATCCAACCTTCTTCCAGAGTTTTTAAACCGAAAGAACCTGCTGATAATTGACTGCCTCTTTTAGCATTGCCCTTTATCTTACCCTTAAACGTTTTCCTATGTTTTACTTTTTTTGGCGCTAACATGATTTTTATTTTTACCTTTTATTATTCGTAGGTCTTCTTCTTTTGTTATTGCGATCTTTTTCTTGTTGTAAGCCAATATTTGGTTGTAAATCTCTTTTTCCAAGAACTTCACCTTTACAGATCCAAACCTTAACTCCTAACTTACCGTAAACTGTAAGTGCTTCTTTCCATGCGTAATCTATATCTGCACGGAATGTATGCAATGGAACACGGCCTTGTTTGTATTCTTCCGAACGTGCCATCTCCGCACCATTCAACCTTCCACTTACTCTTATCTTCACACCTTCCGCACCCATTCTCATGGTTGAGGCAATTGCCATTTTTATCGCTCTACGGAAATTGATACGCGCTTCTAACTGACGGGCAATTGTTTCACCAACAATATTTGCATCTAATTCAGGGCGACGGATCTCCACGATATTGATCTGCACATCTTTTTGTGTGATCTTTTTCAATTCTTCCTTCACCTTATCAACCTCTCCACCACCTTTTCCGATAATGATACCGGGTCTTGATGTGTGCATCGTTACAGTTATTCTGTTCAGTGTTCTTTCAATAACAATTTTTGAAATTCCACCTTTTGATATCCTCGCATTCAGGTATTCGCGAATTTTTTCATCCTCGATCAATTTTTCCGCCATGGTTTTTCCACCATACCAGTTGCTGTCCCATCCGCGGATGATACCTAAGCGATTACCTATTGGATTACATTTTTGTCCCATTCGAATTTTTTATATTTTATTCCTTGGTTGTTGTTGTTTCTGCAGCTGCTGCATTTCTTGATGCAACTTTTACAGTGATATGATTTGTGCGTTTGCGAATTCTGTATGCTCTTCCGTGCGGTGCTGGCTGAAATCTGCGCATTGTTTTTCCTGCATCAACAAAACATTCCTTTACATACAAATTACTGTCAGCAGCATCCTGTTCAAATTTTTGCTCCCAATTTTTGATAGCACTTCTCAGTACTTTTTCTACCGGAGCTGCGGATTTCTTATCCGTATATTTTAGAATATTGAGTGCTTTATCAATATCCAGACCCCTGATAACATCAACAACATATCTCGCTTTACGGGGCGAACCTGCATTGTTGTTGGTTCTTGGGTTATTAGTAAGTTTTGCTACTGCTTCCATACTTTCTTTTATTAACGCTTAGCGGTATGTGATTTAAAGTTTCTAGTCGGTGAAAATTCACCTAATTTATGTCCTACCATGTTTTCAGACACATACACCGGTATGAATTTATTTCCGTTGTGTACTGCGAATGTATGACCAACCATATCAGGAATGATGGTAGAGCGGCGTGACCAGGTTTTAACCACGGTTTTTTTGCTCGTGTCATTCAACTTCTCCACTTTCGCGGCGAGGTTATGATCAACGTAGGGTCCCTTTTTTATCGAACGTGCCATTAACTATTGATTATTTTTTACGTCTGCTGATGATGAACTTAGTTGTTGTTTTCTTAGGGTGACGGGTTTTCATTCCTTTAGAGAATTTACCGTTACGCGATCTTGGATGTCCTCCGGATGCACGACCTTCTCCTCCACCCATCGGGTGATCTACCGGGTTCATTGCAACTCCTCTAACACGAGGACGAGTTCCTTTCCATCTGTTGCGACCGGCTTTTCCGCCTTGTTGCAAGTTGTGGTCAGGATTTGAAACCGAACCAACGGTTGCAGCACAAGAATCTAAGATCATTCTGGTTT
>JAYSYX010000449.1:0-17724 GCA_043727235.1 Bacteroidota bacterium | reverse complement strand
CGGGGCAAGTTCGGTGAAATAAATTTCTAATTCCTTTTTATTATTGTAATTTATTTCTTTAAAAGCATTTTGAATAAGGGTTTCTATTTTAGTCAGATCTTCGTTGTAAGAAATTCCCATATTAATATCGATGCGGACCTCACCATTCAGCGTGTAATTAATTAATGGATTTCCTAACACTAATTTATTGGGAATTTTCACATCAACGCCATTGGTTTGACGAATGGTGGTGTTGCGTAAATTTAATTCAACAATAATTCCTAAAAATCCATTTGAATCTACAAAATCACCCACTTTATAACTTTTTCGGGTGGTCATGATTATGCCTGCTATTGCACTGGATAGTGTATCCTGTAACGCAAGTCCTAAAATAAGTCCCAGAATACCCGCTCCGGCAAGAAGTGATGATACGGTTTGATTTAACCCTAATATGCCGAGTGTTATAAATATTCCGACGGTTATAAAAATAATGGAAATAAAACTCGCCATTACAGTTGCAATTGCAGCATTACCATCTCTGCGGTGAAGGATCTTTGTTGCAATTATTTTAACAAAACGCGAGAGAATGAAAACTAATATTAGAAAAACGAGTGCAGTTAAAAAAATGGGCCAGCGTTGCGCAATTATATTACCCCACTCATTGAATTTGAACCAGGGATCGTTGGATACAGTTTGTAGCAATACCATCACACGATAAAAATACAACGAATATTATAAAACCGATTTCGAATTTACATTTTTTCCTTTAAGTACTTACCCGTATAACTTTCCTTTACCTTTAATATACCCTCAGGCGCTCCCTCATATACAAGATATCCGCCTTTTTCTCCTCCTTCTGGTCCAAGGTCAACTATATAATCACAACATTTTATGATCTCTAAATTGTGTTCTATCACTATAATGCTATGTCCGCAATCGATCAACGCGTGAAAGGCATCCAATAATTTATTGATATCGTGAAAATGCAATCCTGTAGTTGGTTCGTCAAAAATAAATAATACATGTTCTCTGCCTTTTCCTTTTCCGAGAAAACTTGCAAGTTTAACACGCTGCGCTTCACCTCCCGACAAGGTACTACTGCTTTGTCCGAGTTTAACATATCCCAATCCAACATCAAACAACGGCTGTAGTTTATTTACTGTTTCTTTTTCTGCTTTGAGAAATTCCAACGCTTCTTCAACACTTAATTGCAAAAGTTCGGAGATATTTTTGCCGTTGTACATTACTTCCAGAATTTCTTCCTTAAATCTTTTTCCGTTGCACTCTTCACAGGTTAAATGCACATCAGCAAGAAATTGCATTTCTACTACTATCTCTCCTTCCCCTTTGCAGGTTTCACATCTTCCTCCATCCACATTAAAACTAAAAAAACCTGCTTTATACCCACGCATTTTTGCAAGAGGTTGACGTGCATATAGTTCACGAATTTCATCGTATGCTTTTACATAAGTAACAGGGTTGGAGCGAGACGATTTTCCAATAGGATCCTGATCAACTAATTCTACCTGTGTTATTTTTTTTACATCCCCTTCAATTGTTTTCGAAATAAATGCAGTATCGCTGGTATCGTCCAGCATTTTCATTAATTCGGGATATAATATATGTTTTATCAGCGTTGTTTTTCCTGAACCACTCACTCCTGAAACAGCAACGAGACTATAGAGCGGAATATGTACATCAATTTCTTTTAAATTGTGCATGCGCGCATTGCGAATAACAATTTTATTGGAAGATTTTCTCCTGTGTTTAGGAATTGGAATTTGTTTTTTATTGGATAAATAATTTCCGGTCAAACTATTTTTATCCTTTAGGATAGTTTCATAATTTCCAATGCTGGTAATTTCACCTCCGTGAATTCCTGCCTCCGGCCCTATATCAATTATATGGTCAGCATTTTTAATTACCTCTTCTTCATGTTCCACCACCACAACAGTATTACCAAGATCACGCAAATTCTTTAATACTTTCACCAAACGTTCGGTATCACGCGGGTGTAATCCCACACTTGGTTCATCTAAAATATAGAGTGAGGAAGTTAAATTACTTCCTAAAGTTCTTGTTAAATTAATTCGCTGGGTTTCTCCTCCGCTCAGGGTATTACTTTTTCTGTTGAGTGTTAAATATCCCAAACCTAGATCGAGCATATACTGCAAACGGTTTTTTACCTCAAGTAAAATTCGCGATGCAACTTTTTCTTCAAACGCAGTTAATTTAATATCCTGAATAAATATTGCGAGATCTTCGATGGGCATATCTATTAAATTAGAAATAGATCTGTCATTTATTTTTACATAATTGGCATCACTTCGAATGCGCGAACCTAAACATTCAGGGCAAAGAGTTTTTCCACGGTATCTGGCGAGCATGACGCGATATTGAATTTTATAGGCGTTCTCTTCCAGCATTTTAAAAAATTTATTTAGTCCGTCAAACAATTGATTTCCGGTCCATATTAATTCATACTGCTCTTTAGTTAAATTAAAAATTGGTTTATGAATAGGAAAATCAAATTTTCCTGCTGTTTTAATTAATTCATCCAACCACAATTTCATTTTTTCTCCTTTCCAACAAGCCACTGCTCCCTGAAAAACAGAAAGATTTTTATCCGGAAAAACGAGATTCGGATCAACACCTATAATTGTTCCGAAACCTTCGCAGCGTTTACATGCGCCATAAGGATTATTCTGATTAAAAAAATGTGGACTTGGTTCTTCAAACACAATTCCATCCGCCTCAAACCGATTTGAGAACATACGTTCTGAAATTCCTTCCACTTTAATGATACACGAACCATGTCCCTCATAAAAGGCAAGATCTACCGAATCGGCAATTCGCTGACGCGCTTCTTCTTTCAGGGCATGATCACCTGCATATTCATCCTCTGATTTAATGATAATTCTATCGATGAGTAGATAAACGACTGCATTTTTTTTCACTATTTTCGGATCATCAGCAACATCATCAATTTTAACAATTGTTTCATCTATATAAAATCTCGTAAATCCTTTTTGCTGATAAATGCGTGCAACTTCATCCGGTTTTTTACTTTTATCACCGTTGAGTTCTACAATAAGATACACTTTAGTACCATGGGTCAATTGTTCAACATGATCAACCACATCACTTACCTCGTCCTTTTTTACCACGCGACCGGAAACAGGGCTAAAGGTGGAACCTACCCTTGCAAAGAGCAGTCGCATGTAATCGTAGATCTCCGTAAGGGATCCTACAGTGGACCTGGTGGTTCGGGTGGTAACTTTTTGATCAAGGGCAATGGCAGGAGAAATTCCGCGGATATAGTCTACATCCGGTTTATCAAGCCTGGTAAGGAATTGACGGGCATAGGAGGACAAACTTTCTACATACCGACGTTGGCCTTCCGCGTATAAGGTATCAATTGTAAGGCTCGATTTGCCCGATCCGCTTACTCCGGTAACTACTACCAGTTGATTTCTGGGAATAGTAACATCTACATTTTTCAGGTTGTGCTCCCGGGCACCTTTTATAAATATTGCGTCTGAATGGTCGTATTTATGATTATTTTTCTCTTTCAAAGGTGTTTTATTGAAACTTTTGTAAAAAAATGACGTAAAGCTTGTCCATCTTGTTTGTTTATTTCAAAACAAGAGTATATTTGCAATAACAAAACTTCAAAACTACTGCCTATAAGGTTTAATCTACACTAAAACAGTTATACAAATTTTAGTTCATTTTTAAAGCACAACCTTATTATGATGCAGGCCAAAACTTTTCCTGATGATCAGCTTGTACAGCAGTATCTGGCTGGTAACGAATCTGCCTTAGGCGAGCTCCTCGATCGCCACAAAGATAGGATTTACACGTATATTTTTTTATTTGTACGTGACACATACACAGCAGAGGACCTTTTACAGGAAACTTTCATAAAGGTAATCGACAAGCTGCGAAGCGGTAAATATCAGGAACAGAGTAAGTTTCTTCCCTGGTTGAGCCGTGTTGCTTACAATTTATGTATTGACCATTACCGTAGAGAAAAACGTCTCCCTAAAGTGATCAATCGCGAAGGGTTCGACATTTTCTCAGTTTTGAAGTTTTCAGAGCCGGGAGCAGAAGGCAAAATTATTGAAAACGAATTTTCAGCCAAAATTCGCAAGATATTGGAGCATCTGCCTGACGAACAAAGGGAAGTAGTTATATTGAGACATTACATGGACATGAATTTCCGTGAAATTGCGGAACTTACGGGTGTTAATATAAATACTGCTTTGGGAAGAATGCGATATGCCTTGATAAACCTGAGAAAACTGATGGAAGAAAAAAATATTTCCATCTGATACAATAATCGTTTTTAGCATGGCGTTTTAGTTTCATTATTTAACCTAAACTCTATTGCATGACTAAAAACATTACTCAAGACAATCTCATTCGTTACATCTATCAAGAAACAACCGCGGAGGAAACCGACCTGATTGAGGAGGCGCTTCAAAGTGATTGGGAATTAAAGGAACTTTATGAAACCCTTGTAGAAGCAAAAGCTGAATTGAGCAAATTACAAGTAAGTCCTTCCCAAAAAGTGGTAGATAAAATTCTGAGCTACAGCAAAAATAACGCTCCGATGGAGCACTGGCTGTAAAAAATTAAAATCCCGGTAAGTAACCGGGATTTTTTTTGTGAAATAGCTCCCTCTCTCTTAAATCATTTTACTATTTATTAAAATCATATTAATTAAACAGTGTGCGTATATCCATGGATAAAAAATCCACAACATCAATTCCGGTATATCCTACGATCAAAGATTTTTCTGGTTGAAACCTTTTATTAAAAGCTGACAAACCTTTATGTGTAATTCGTGCACCACTTTTAATTTCAATTGCGATAATTCTTTCTCCATTTTGAATAACAAAATCTACCTCCTCATTACCTTCTCTCCAATAAAATAATTTATAATTATTCTTTCTGCATTCATTCACGAGAAAAGCACCGCAAGCACTTTCGAATATTCTTCCCCAATAAGCAGGATCAGATTTAGCATCATGATAGGTTTTACTTGAGTTTGCAGAAATAAACGCTGTGTTATGAACTATAAATTTGGGACTCGATTTTTTTTGTCTGATCAATATAGGCGAATATTTTTCTAAGCCTGAAATTAATCCTGCGCTATCAAGTAAATTCAGATAATTTGATAAAGTTGTTGTGTTGCCTGCATCCATCAGCTGACCAAGTGTTTTATTCAGAGAAAAAATTTGTCCCGAATATGAAATTCCTATTTCAAACAAATTTTTTAACAATGCCGGTTTATCAATTCTTTGTAACATTAAAATATCCTTTGAAATTGTCGGTTCGATGAATGCATCCTTAACATAATTTTTCCATCTTATTTCATCTGACATTAAAACAATTGATCCCGGATATCCTCCGTACCAAATAAATTGATCAACACTTATCCCAAATGCAGAATTCATTTCCGAATAACTCCAGTGTGTAAGTAATATTAATTCGTACCTCCCGACCAACGAATCAGAAAGTCCTTTTTGCAATACTAATTTTGAAGAGCCTAAAAGAATTACCTTAATATTATTTCCTTTCGCAGTGTCTTCATCCCATAATCGTTTAACAAGATCACTCCAGTTTTCAATTTTTTGAATTTCGTCGATAATTAGAACCGCCTCTTTTGAATTGCTTTGTAACATTTTGATCCTCGTAAATTCCCACTGCTGGGTTAACCATTCAAAATTATTATCTAAAATAGCGTCCGCTGTTCCATAAAAAAATGGAACCTCCAGCGTTTCAATTAGCTGCTTCACCAAGGTTGTTTTACCCACTTGTCTTGGACCCAGCAATACCTGAATGAATTTTCGCTGCTCAGACATGCGCTTTTTAAGCACATTTAACTCTATCCTTTGAAACATAATGCAAATATACAATTTTCTCACTATGGTGAGTAATTTTACTCAATATACTGCGTAATTTTACTCAATACATTGAGCAAATTCATAAAATCCTATGAAACCTAAGCTATCACTATCTTCCAGTCGCTCCAACTCAAAAAAAAATCCCGACGCAAGTCAGGATTTTAAAAATTATCAATTGTCAATTATCAATTATCAATTATCAATTGTCAATTGCTCATACGTTCATCATTACCGGCATCACCAACATCAACAGATCTTCTGCTTCATCGCTTTCAGTTGGGAGTAAGAGTCCGGCACGATTTGGAGTGGAGAGTTCCATGCGCACCTCTTCGTTGTCCATTGCGTTGAGCATTTCCAATAGGAATTTTGCATTGAAACCAATTTCCATATTGTCGCCTTCGTAAGTACAATCCAGTCTCTCATTGGCCTCATTAGAGAAATCGAGATCCTGTGCATTTACCATTAATTCGTTGCCTTTTATTTTCAGTATAACCTGATGTGTTGTTTTGTTGGAGAAAATGATAACACGGCGCAAGGTATTAAGGAAGTCGGCGCGGTTAATTGTTAATCTGTTTGGATTTTCTGTAGGAATTACTGCATTGTAATCAGGATATCTTCCTTCGATCAAACGGCAAATTAATTTCACATTATTGTAAGAGAAAAATGCAAAGGAACTATTGTAAGAAATAGTAACCTGTGTTTGTTCGCCGGGTAAATTTGCTTTTAAAAGATTCAATGCTTTTTTAGGCATTATCAGCGAAGCGGGATTATCTGTTTTTGCATCGGTTCTGCTATAACGCACTAATTTATGGGCATCTGTTGCCACGAAATTAATTCCGTCCTTATTTAACTGAAATAAAACACCGGTCATAGGAGGACGCAATTCGTCGTTACCCGTTGCGAAAACTGTTTTATTTATCACCTTCTGTAAAACTCCGGAAGGCAGATTAATATCAGATAATTTATCGTCGCTGGAAACACGCGGAAAATCATCACCATTTTCGCCGTTGAGTTTGTATTTACCTCGGTCGGTGGTGATTTCTACCTGAGAACTCTCTTCATCAATAGAAAAGGTTAAGGGTTGTTCAGGGAGCGTTTTTAAATAATCAACTAAAATTCTGGCGGGTATGGCCACCTTTCCCTCTGATTTTGACTCTATATCCATCCAGGTTGTTATAGAGGTTTCGAGATCTGTTCCGGAAATAGTGAGTTTATTTTTCTCAACTAAAAATAAAAAGTCCTCCAGTATCGGCAACACTGTATTCGGGCTCACAACGCCATTCACTGTTTGGAGATTGCGCAATAATGCGGTTGTACTTACTATAAACTTCATGTGCAATTATTTTCGATTACAGCAAAGGTAAACATTCGAACTAAAACTGTTTTCAACATTTGGTGGATTTCAAATTATATTTGACTCATGATAACGCTGAAGAAATTTGTTGTGCTTGGAATGGCCTGTTTATCGGCGTTTACACGCTTATCGGCACAAACCGGAGCGAAACCATATACTATTACATTAGAAGAAGTTACCTGGACAGATTGGCCGGGATTGCATTCTTTTGCAAAAGGCGCATGGGATGGACGTTGGCTTTTGATGAGCGGAAGAACCGGTGGATTACACGGATTTTTACCTCCAAACCCATTTCCGGTAAACGAAGCAAATAATAAAATATATATGTTTGATCCGGTGAGCGGTGAACATTGGAGTGTTTTCACCAATACTTTGCCAGATGTTATGAGTGACCAGTTGCGTTCCACAAATGCACAATATTTTCAGCGCGATAAACATTTATATATTATTGGAGGATATGGAAAAGATACGCTGACCGATATTTTGATCACCTTTCCCAATTTGCTTGCTGTTGATCTTGAACAACTTTCTGAAGCAATAATTAATGACACAGAAATAAATTCTTCTTTCCGACAATTAACGGATACTTTTTTTTGTATTACCGGCGGAGAAATTGAAGTATTGCCAAATGATGGAAAAGTTTATTTATTCGGGGGACATGTTTTTACAGGTGAATATACCAAACCTGCATCGGATGCATTTACACAAACATATACGAATGAGTTGAGAAAATTTATTTTGGAGGATGATGGAATTAATATTGTTGTGTTGGATCTGGAGGTAATAAAAGACACAGCAGTTTTTCACCGTCGCGATCTTAATTTTGAACCCATCGTTTATCCGGGAGAACAATTCGGATTAGCTGCTTTTTCAGGAGTGTTTCAATATGAAGCCGATTGGGTTTGGTTCAATCCTGTTTATGTTGATGAAGGGGGTTATGTTATGGATGAAAAATTCAAACAAAAATTAAATGCATATACCTGTCCCGTAATGCCGGTGTATGATTCGGTTGGTCAGAATTATTACGCAACCTTTTTTGGAGGAATAAGTCAGTTTTATCACAATGAAGCAAGTGATACAATTAAAGAAGATCTGAATGTTCCGTTTATAAATGATATTTCCACTATTATTAAATATGCTGATGGTTCAACAGAACAAATATTGGAACCAATTAAATTTGATGCTTTGCTCGGCTCCAATGCGGTATTTATTTTAAATGAGGATGTGCCGCATTATTCGAATAAAGTAATTCAATTACATAAAATTTATGGTGAAACTTTAGCGGGGTATATTTATGGAGGTATAGACGCACTGGTTCCGAATTTTACACCAAGTACAGCAAGTAACAGATTGTTTAAGGTTTGGATAGATTATGAGAATCCTTTGGGAATAAATGATGTAGAGTTGGGTGAAATAAATATTTATCCTAATCCGGCATACGATCAAATTCTGATCTATAATTCCTCGTTATTTACAATTAACACCTATCAATTAATAAATAATTTAGGAGTAATTATTTCTGACCAGCATATTAATTTATTAAAAGGGAATACGCATACCATACATCTGAAAAATTTGCAATCCGGTATATATTTTATTAAATTAACTTCAGATGATGGGAGCAGTATAAAGAAATTAGTGATGGAGAATTAAAGACCGATCGCCTTATTTTTTGATCATCGCTTCATTTAAAGTATTTACTCCTGCAGGTCTCTGTCTATAAAAATAATCCGGCCCAACCAATAATTTTCCGAAAACGAAATTTTGGATGATTGCCAGGTCGTTGTCATTATTAAAAATGCCATAATATTTATCCAGATCAAATTGTAATGGTTTATCGTCGCTGGTGTATTGGGTTTTGGTTCTGTATGTGATGGGGCGAAAATAAATTTTTAAAGCTGTGGTGACCTTATTTTTATCAGTTACCATTATTTCGCATGCAGGGATAGTTGTTAGTATAGAATCTTTTTTCTCGGGTTCGTTGATAAAATATTCGGCATTTAACATTTTAAATTGTTTGAGATAAAAGGAAATTATTTCCGGATTTGCCGGAGTTTTATATTTCTTAATGGAAGTAACTTCATATTTTCCCTCATTTGTTTTAATAATGGAGAAGGAAGAATCTTTTAAACCCGTATAAATGATATCCAATTGAATGATATCTTCCGGATTGTAGGTAAAAATATTTTCACTTTTCCAATCTGTTTCATCAGTAAAAAATACAGTGGAAACAGAACCTGAAAATCCGGGAATGTTCACTACAAAGGTGTGGTCTGATCCTTCCATCAGCATAAAATTACCGTTCAGGGCATCGGAGTATTCACCTATATAGAATCCTTTTGTCTTTTCACCCTTGGTGTCAAATATTTCCACCATTGTTCTTTTACCTGATATGCTTTTTACAACATTGTTGTGCATCGACTTGGCAACAGGAACTTTTACTTCCAGTTGATGCAGGGTTCGAAGCAAGTTAGAAATTGCATCAGGACGTGGTTCATATTTTGAGTTCATGACCCAGGCATTGTTTTGTTTTTCCAATTGGATTTTTTCTCCCTTTAAATTGGATAAAACAATTTTACCAACCTGTGTTGTATCCTCCACCGCAAAGGCAGTGTCCTTTTTAGAATAGGAGCCCAGATTTTTTTTGATAATAGTGAAATAGGCAACTATAGCCAAAACTAAAAACAATATAAAATATAACCAGTTACGATTCATCAGGATGCATATTTACGGTTGCGGATGAAAAAATAAATTCCGCTGAAAAGATATAATAAAATGAGTGGTGCTATCATGTTTAATAATTGCCATTGAATTCTGTTTTCTCCGGACTTTTGTTCGTCTAAAGGACGGAGTTTTATTTCTTTTGCTCTGGTTTCTATTAACCCGTTCTTATCGCACAGATATTCCACACAATTCATAGCAAAGTTCTTATTACCATAAACGTATTGTTCAATATAATTAATTCCCAAAATATCGGGTTTGCCTTCCTTGCTGACATAATTTTTTATCAGGTCGCCATCGCTGATCAATATTTGTTTGGATGGTTTTCCCTTTTCAATAAATTTTCTATCCTGATAACCATAACCCATTTTGTGCAATTGGTTTGCAGTAGGTTTGAGCGACGAAAAGGCTGATTTAAATTCTCCTTCCAATAATACAGCCACTGCTAAATTCGGTTTATTGTATTGTTCATCCGTTGGCGCGAGTTTATCATTTACAATGTTAAAATTGATCCGCGCAGGAACATTTAAAAAACGGCTTAAGCTGGAAGTAGATAATAAAATTGTTTTTGTGATTCCCGGAACAGCAAGTGTATCTATTGTGCTCACAAATTTTCCTTCCACAGCATCTACATTTTTACTGACAGGATGTTTGTTGTTATAATTATTTAACACCGGATTATAAGGCCAGGGTCGTTGGACAAAATTTTCTGAATTTGCAATGGGGGCTTTAATGTGTGTGGATTGTTTATCCTGAATTATATTTGAATTGATACGCGCCCCATATTGAATGAACTGATCAGTTAAATTAAGTTCTCTATCAATGGCAATGAATTGTCCCTGACCAGTATACAAACTATCATACTCAGCAACAACAGGATCAATTAACCACAATACATTTCCTCCCTGCATTATATATTGATCAATAATAAATTTTCCTTTTTGTGAAAATGCTACAAGGGGTTTTGCTACTATTAATGCCTTCACTTCTTTTGGGATCTCAAGAGTAAGGGTGTCTTCAAGATCAATTTGGGTTACGTTATACAACTCATTTAAAGATGCTGCGATATCATTTAATTCCAGTCTGTCCAATTCACCATGCCCTGATATAAACGCGACGTAGGGTTTTTCTTTTTCCGTTAATTCGCGGATGGCTTTTGTGAAATTATATTCCAGTAATGAAATGGAAACGGAGGGGTCGCTATCAGGAGTTAATGGTATTGGCATTGTTCCTCTGTCGATCAAAGGAAATGACATTTGTAGATCTTTATAGTGAAGAGATACAAATGGGAATAAATATTTTACGGATGTTTCGTCTGTGGCACTTTCGAAAAATTGAACAGAAAACACTCCGTTTTCTTCCAGGTCTATGATAAAATCGGTTTGATTATTTTCATCGGGAATGGCGAAAGGATCAAAAACATCGTATTGAATATTATCTCCCCCGTAATTTTTAAACTGGTCTAATAATTCAGTGGTAGCCTGTTGTAATCTCTGTAAATTTGGAGTAAGATCACCCGCCAGATAAACACGAACGAAAATAATATCCTCCTGTTTCTTCAATAATACTTTGGTTGGTTCACTTACCGAAAATCTTTTTTCCACCGTAAGATCAAATCGAAAAAATAATCCCGAAGCCAGAAAATTGATCAGGATTATTATTGCAAATAACAATATTAACCCAAGAATGGATCGACGGCGGTTTTTATTATACTGTTTATTGATCACTGATTAATTGTATTTTGGATCACGGATTTTAAAGGATTAAAGGATTTCACGGATTTTTTATTTTTTGGATCACGGATTTTATGGGATTTAGGGATTTCACGGATTTTTTTTTGGATCACGGATTTTTATGGATTAAAGGATTTCACTGATTTTTTTATTTGTTTAATATTTTTTGGGATAAATAAATCAAACGGCTGAGATTAGGTAAAACTCATTACTCATAACTCATCCCTCACCATCTCCTGCTTCCCAATGTTGTTTTTGTCATTAATAAAAATATTGTTATCATACTGGTAAAATATAAAACATCTCGCAGGTCGATATATCCTTTGCTTATATTTTGATAATGGCGGTTAATACTTATTGCATTAAAATAGGTATCTACTGTTCCAATAAAAGCCGGTATTAGCGACAAGGAATCGAATGCCAGATAAAAAAAGAAACAGGCAAACATTCCTGCAATAAAAGCAACTATCTGATTATTTGTGATGCCTGAAGTGAAAATGGAAATTGCGACGAAGGTGGCACCTAAAAATACCAGTCCGATATAGGAACCTATAATTCCGCCGGTGTCAACATTTCCTGCAGGTGATGCAAGTGCATTTATCGTAAAATAATATAAGATGGTAGGCAAAACAGAAAAAATGACCAAAACAAGTGCAGCAAAATATTTCCCCAAAATGATCTGAGTATCTGTGATTGGTTTTGTGGTTATAAATTCTATAGTTCCGCTGTTCTTTTCCTCCGCAAATGAACGCATTGTAATAGCGGGAATCAAAAACATAAAGATCCATGGGGCAAAACTAAAAAAGGAATCGAGGGTGGCATATCCATCATCTAGAATATTAGTTTCCGGAAAAACCCAGGCAAATAATCCATTGGCTACCAAAAAAATAGTTATGGCAATGTAACCGATAAGGGAACTGAAAAATACGTTGAGTTCTTTTCTGAAAATAGCCAGCACTGTAAACCTAGTTAATGATAAGGATGCAAATTTACCCTAAATGAGAAAATCTTTAGAATTTGATATAACATTTTGGCGTTTTAGTGGATTTTCCATTCAGGGTTATACTAAACGAGAAAATTTTGAGAATTGTATGTGCTTTTGAATGTTTAATCGACTTTTCATTCAGGGCAACCCTAAATGAGAAAATCTTTAGAATTTGATATGCCATTTTGGCGTTTTAGTGATTTTTCATTCAGAGTAAAAACAAAACCCCCTCGCTTGGAGGGGGTTTGTGTTACTGATTAGGTGAAATTTTACTTTTCAATCACTAATTTTTGCTGTAATTTATTACCATCCTGCATAGTCAGGGTAATAATATACATACCTGAGGTCATTTTTGAGGTTTCATAATGTGCATTATAACTTCCTGCATTAAGGTAATTTGTTTCTGTTAACACAATTCTACCTGCAATATCACTGATAGTTATTGTGGTATTACCCTCAGTTACGATCTCATAATTGATCATAAATGATTCAGCAGCAGGGTTTGGAGATACATTTAACAGTGCCTGATCTTCCTGGCCAATGCGACAATCATCTTCCACTCTCAATAATTTGGAAGCTCTTGTGCAGCCTGGTGTGATCACAAATGCATAATACTTACCAGTTGTGGTTGTGGTGTATGTATTTGATGTTGCACCTGCAATTAAGGTATTGTTTTGATACCATTCATATGTTGCACCCGGTGTTACAGGAACACTCATCATTAGATCCGGACCACATAAATTAACTGTTCCCGAAGGAGTGATATTTATCCTTTCAGCATATTTTAATTTGATCTCGTCCGATGTTGTGCTGCAAACTCCGCTTGTTGCCACTGCGCGATATTTTCCATTTACAGTTGCTGAATACATAAGATCTGTAGCTCCCGGAATATCAACACCATTGAGCTGCCATTGTATATTAGCCCCATCTGTAGTTGCAGTTAACATTGTATTTGCTTCAAAACAAATTAGTGTTCCATCAGAACTGATCGTAACTGTAGGAGCAGTATCAGAGCTTGTTGCAATTTCGTTTGATGTGCCGGAACAACCATTTTCAGAAACAGTTACTGAGAATACACCGGTTGTGGAAACTGTTATTGAAGATGTTGTTTCACCTGTTGTCCATAAATAATCGTCATAAGTTCCAACAACATTCAAACCAACGGAGCCGCCGCAGAATGCAGTAGGTCCATCAGCAATAATTGTTGGTGTTGGATTTGGATTTTCGGTAACATCAGTAGTTGCTGAAGTTCCCATACAACCATTTGCATCAGTGATGGTTACGGAATAACTTCCGCTTGCATCTACAAGAATTGAAGAAGTTGTTTCTCCATTACTCCATAAATATTCTGACGCTGGAGTTGCAGATAATGTAACATCACCACCTTCGCAGAATGTTGTTGAGCCGTCAGGTGTAATTGTTGCAACAGGATTTGCATTTACTGTTACAGTAATAATATTAGATGTATTTAATCCATTCACCGCATAATAATCACCACTTTCTGTAACAACAATTGATTGTGTTGTTTCACCGGTGTTCCAAACATTTCCTTCTTCTTCAGATGAAGTTAATGTAACAGATCCGCCTTCACAAAAATCAACCGGACCATCTGCAAAAATTGTAACATCTCCACAAACATTTACTGTTACGGAAATTATTTCGGAAACATCGCTGCATCCTTCTAAATTATATGCAGTAACAGAATAATCATCTGCCGTAGTTACATTTATAGAAGCAGTTGTTTCACCGTTGCTCCACAAATAACTTGTGCCGCCATCTGCAATTAAATTTACAGATTCACCTACACAAATTGTAGTTGGTCCATCGGCAGATATACCTACTACCGGATTTGAATTAACGATAACAGAAGTTGATTCAGATGTTCCTTCACAACCGTTTGCATCGGTGATCGTAACAGAATAACTTCCGTTTGCATCAACTAAAATTGAAGAAGTGGTTTCTCCATTACTCCATAAATATTCAGATGCAGGAGTAGCAGAAAGAGTTACACTTCCACCATCACAAAATGTTGTTGCTCCATCAGGTGTAATAGTTGCAGTTGGATTTGTATTCATCGTAACATTTGTAACAGCAGATTCATCCATACAGCCATTGGCATCGGTGATCATTACTGAAAAACTTCCACTTGCATTAACTAAAATGGATGACGTTGTTTCTCCATTGCTCCATAAATATTCTGATGCTGCATTTGCCGATAATGTAACATCACCGCCTTCGCAGAATGTAGTTGCGCCATCAGGTGTAATAGTTGCAAAGGGTTTTGGATTTACTTCAATGTGAATAGGATCGGAAATAGCAGAGCAATCATTTTTTGTGAGTGTAACAGAAAAATCGCCTGTTGCAGAAACAGTTATAGTAGGTGTGGTTTCTCCATTGCTCCACAAATAAGAATCGGCAACTATTGGAACACTTAATGTAACATCGCCACCATCACAAAATTCTGTCGGTCCGTCTGCTTCTATTATTGCAACCGGTAATGGTGTGGATTCTGTGGTTATAGTATTGGAAGTTTTTATACAGCCTGCACCATTATCCACTGTTAAATAATAATCACCGGTTAATGTAACAGTATTTGTTTCAGTAATTGATCCATCGCTCCATAAATAATTTAAATGGTGATCAGGAGTGCTTAACGTAACAGATTCACCATCACAGAATGTTGTTTCTGCCTCCGCAACAATGGTTATTGCATCAGGGCAATAAGTGCTATTGAGAATGTAAGGTGAATAATCTGTACCGGTATAATATGCATTCACTTTTACAATATAATTTCCTGCAGCAAGATCATTTTTCACAAAGGAATAATAACCTAAACCATAGGAACCACCTAAATAAGTAACTCCGTCGGCGGCATATAAACGACAATAAATGTATATGTTATTAATTGCATCTACAGAAAATGTAAGATCACCAGAGGAGGACAATGTCATTTGATAAAAATCATAAGTATCACGTGCACCGGAATTATAATATCCGATATGTCCTTCTGTTGAACTATTTGTTTCAAAAACAGCAGCAGATAAAACATCATTATTTGGTTCATCATCATTTGCCTGCTCAGGTGTTGTAAGTGTATTTGTAATGCTGTAACTATTATATCCGGCGGCATAATACATTCGAACACGCAAATAATAGGTTCCTGCTGCAAGGTCATTTCTGCTTACACTAAATGGTGCGTCATCATAATTTGAGGCAAGAACAATAATTCCATCTGTATCATATATATACATATAGGTGAATTGCGCAAGAGCACCTGTAAGGGAGAAATTTAATATTCCATCTTCAGTGGTTGTAATCTGGTACCAGTCATCAGCATCTCTTGTTCCGTTATTATAATATCCAATATGTCCCTCAATAGTTGTATTAGGAGAAATTATTACAGCATTGGTGAAAACATTATTTGGTTCTGCATCATTTGCCTGGGCAGGTGGTGTAAGTGTATTTGTAATGCTGTAACTATTATAGCCTGCTGC
The DNA here is from genome assembly GCA_043727235.1 of Bacteroidota bacterium. GTDB lineage: Bacteria > Bacteroidota > Bacteroidia > Chitinophagales > BACL12 > UBA7236. Next base: position 1,546 of record JAYSYX010000449.1, on the reverse strand, counting down.
ATAATACATTCTAACACGCAAATAATATGTTCCTGCAGCAAGGTCATTTCTACTAATGCTGAATGAAGCATTATCATAATCAGAAGTAAGTAAAGTTATTCCGTCAGTGTCGTATATATACATATATGTAAACTGCGCAAGCGCATGTGTCATGCTAAAATTTAAATTACCATCTTCAGTAGTAGTTATTTCATACCAATCATCTGCGTCTCTTGCACCTTCAGAATAATACCCAATATGACCTTCAATTGTTGAATTTTCAGCTATTATAACTGCATTTGCTACTACATCATTATTTTCATCATCATTATTAAAAGCTAAAGGAATTGATTCATTCGATAATTTATACGGAGTATATCCGGTGGTATAATAAGTTCTTATCAAAATATGATAAGTGCCGGCTGCGAGATCCTGGCGATTTATTGAAAATGCGTTATCGTCATATCCACTTGCTAATAATGTAGTTCCGTCATTATCATATAAATAAGCCCATGTAAAAGTTGCGATTAACGGCTCAAGGTAAATGTATAACGGACCATCCTCAACTGTTGTTAACTGATACCAATCAGTTGAATCTCTTTCCAGATCATAGTAATATCCAATATTTCCTGTAGTTGAATCATTAAGTGCCAGTGTATTTGCAATTGGGTAATAATCATTTGGTTCATCATCAGTTGCTACTGATGGTGCTGTAAATGTTGGGGTAAAAGTGTAATCAGTAGAATCCCCACCGTAATAACAATTTATTCTGATATAGTAAGTTCCGGCAGCAAGGTCATTTCTGCTTATATTAAATGATGATGAGCTATAAGAGCTTGCAAGCAACGTTGTGCCATCATTATCATATAAATAACACCATATAAATTCTGATGTACTCGGAACGGTATTTATGGTGAGACTACCGTTATCGACAATTGTAATTTCCCACCAGTCCTGGTTAAAGCTATATCCGGCAGTGCCAGTATTAGCACTTCCCACGCCTGCAATATCCGCTGTTAAGGGTGTATCATTTGGCTCCGATTCGGCAGCCGCATAATTTGATCCCGCCACGAGTAACAGCATACAGGCCGCGAGACTTTTAAGTAATAATTGTTTCATAAAATTGATTTTTAGTGATTGAAAAAGTAAACCACGAATCTAGGATTATGAAAAACGGTGGGCAACAGCGAATATTAGTAGGGGTAGGTAATTGATAATTGACAATTGATAATTGATAATTGGGGTCTTGTACTTGATTGGAAATTGATGTCTGGGATTAAATGCTATCGAAAGCCACATTTTTACGTTAATCCGGCTGTTCAAATTGTCAATTATCAATTGACAATTGTCAATTCTTTTTGGGTTTTTAGTTGAATGGGAAATTGATTTCCTGGATTGAAAGAGAATAAAGTTCAGTCCGACGATTGGTTTAATTCTCAATTCTCAATTCTCAATTCTCAATTTTTTTCGGCTGTTCCAATTGTCAATTGTCAATTATCAATTAAATTATTCTTTCCTTAATCGCTTTTACTACGGCTTCGCTGACGCTGTGGACGTGTAATTTTTT
>JAYSYX010000448.1:0-17745 GCA_043727235.1 Bacteroidota bacterium | reverse complement strand
CTATGGCTTGCGCTATTTGTTAGGTTGGTTTTACAAGGCTAAGGCTTGTAAAACCAACCTAACAAATATTATTATAAATTATACTTATTAATCATGGAACGCGTTTCTTAGTTTTACCCTTTCTTAGGCATGCGTGAATTTACCCCGTTAAAGATTTTAATTTTTTTAGGTTCCTGCCTTGCAATTTTGGCAATGATAAGTGCTGTTTTTCCAGAAGATGGGATTCAGGTTACGGAGAAGTTTTCTATCAAATTTCCAACGCTTAGCTCCATTTTTAATGCAGAGGAGGATAAAACGGATATTTCTTCCATTACAGATATAAATGCTGAGGAGGAGGATCTAAAAGCAGATTCCATTCGCTTGAGTAAAATAAATGCAGATAAAGTTGCTCTTGATTCCACAATAAAGTTGCTTTCGGGAATTCAATTCAGACCTGAGGGAAAAGATGCATTAAATAATTTTTTTTCTATGCTTCGCGGAGTAAAAAATTCAAATGAAGGCATTCGTATATTACATTACGGCGATTCTCAAATTGAAGGCGATAGAATTACAGGATATTTAAGATTAAAATTGCAATTTCAATTTGGTGGAAAGGGAACCGGATTTATTTCGCCAATGCCGGTTGCTGAAAGTGTGGGAATTACAAATACATGGAGCGAAAATTGGGATAGATATAATATTTTTAATGTAAAAGATAAACGCGTAGCACATTCGAATTTTGGACCGGCAGCAGGGTTTTGCAGATTTAGGAATTATTGGCCCGAAAACGACTCTATTCATGAAGAACAATCAGCATGGTTAAAAGTAAAAACGATAAAAACTGCCGGAGAAAATATTTTGGGTTACAACAAAGTAAAAATGCATTATGCAGGTGGAAGAGATAACACGGTTGTAGAGTTTTATGAAAACGGGGAATTAAAACAAACGGATACTCTTGCAAAAGGAGGTTATTATAATATGCAACAATATCCGCTCTCACCAGGCCCCGGAGAATTTGAATTTAAATTCAAAGGCAAGGATAGTCCCGATATTTATGGGTTTTCTCTTGAAGGAAATGGTGGTGTTATGATAGATAATTTCGGATTGCGCGGAAGTCTCGGACTCTTTTATAACCGAATGAATTTAACGCACCTGAAAAGGTTTTACGACGATATGCATGTGAAACTCATCATTCTTCAATTTGGTGGAAATGCATTGCCGGGTTTGGAAGATGAACAGGATTGCAGTTGGTATACCAATGCATTTAAAGCGCAGGTAAATGCACTAAAAAAAATTGCACCGGATGCAAGTATTTTAATTATTGGGCCTGCGGATATGAGTGTGAAAGAAGGAACAAAATATGTTACACATCCTATGCTGGAAACTGTTCGCGATCAATTAAAACAAGTGGCCTTTGATACAAATTCCGCATTTTTTGATATGTATGCATGTATGGGCGGCAAAAATTCGATGGTGAGTTGGGTGGAAGCAGGAATTGCTGCAAAAGATTATATTCATTTCAGTCCCTCAGGATCCCGTAAAATAGCAATATTACTTTATCAGGCTTTATTAAGTGAATATAATAATTATCTTCAAACCGCAACATTCTAATGTCCAAAAAATATTTTTACTTTTTTCTATTTTTTCAGTTTTGTGCTCTGCAATTGTTTTCGCAGAAAAAATATCCGTTCATTCAATACGATTCCAATAAAATAATTCACGCTGCAGATAGTTCAGATTTTATCGCTTTTTACAAAAAAATTGATGGCCTTAAAAACGGAGCCTTAAAAAGAGTGACCATTGCACATTATGGTGGTTCGCATATTCAGGCGGGACAATGGACAGAGGTTTTAGCTGATAGTTTTCAGGCTTTGGGAGATTTTAAAGGAGGCGGAGCATTTACATTTCCCTTTCGCGTGGTAAATACCAATGGTCCACCCTTTTACCGATCGATAAGTACGGGTACATGGGTGCGATGCAGATGTGTGCCGAGTGAATTATGTGCTCCTTTAGGTATGGCAGGAATCGCAGCAGTGAATAATGACGCGTTTGCAAGTTTTGGAATGAAACTCAAAACCAACAATCATATACAATCATTTTCCTCCATTAAAGTATACCATAATTTTAATCCCAGTTTTACATTTGACATTGTAAAGGGTTATCCCGTGCCTGCAAAAAGAATTGAAGTTCAGGAGTTTGGATATACCTTATTTGAATTTGCTGTTCCAGTAGATTCCATTAATTTTTCTCTGCAAAAAAAAGATAATACTCAAAGAGATTTTATTTTGCGTGGATTCAGCATAGAAAATGAAGAACCCGGATTTTATTTTGCAACAATGGGAGTAAATGGAGCAAGCACCAAATCTTATATCAATTGTAGTGAATTTACTAAGGAATTAATGTCGCTTAAACCGGATCTGTTTATTTTTTCCATTGGTGTGAACGATGCGCAGGATCTCGATTTTAATGCGGAAGATTTTATTAAAAGATATGATTCGATGGTTGCATTGGTAAAAAGCGTTTCACCCGATTGTGCTATTTTATTTACTACTATAAGCGATAATTACATTAAAAGGAAAACATCAAACAGCAGAAGTCTGGCCACAAATGCAGCAATCTATCATTTGATGGAAAAACACAATGCTGCCCTTTGGGATATGTTTACAATAATGGGCGGTTTGCGCAGTATATATACCTGGTATCAAAATGATCTGGCATCTGCAGATAAGATACATTTTAATACCGAAGGATATAAACTTATAGGTTATCTTATGTTTGAGGCAATATCTAAAGATTATAGAGAGAATTCTGTCACCCAAAAATAAACACAACACACACTTGAACACATTTTTTGAACAAATACAACACATTTTTTCTTACGACCCTGAACAACCTTTAATATTTACACAACTTTTTTTCTGGGGATTTTTTGCGGTTGTTCTTGGTGTGTATTCATTTTTATATAAAAAACAGGCTCTTCGCACAGTATTTTTACTTGCGGTAAGTTTCTTCTTTTATTATAAGACTAGCGGATTTTTTCTCATTTTATTAATATTCACTATAATCAGTGATTTTATTTGGGGGCAATTAATTTATCAAAGCAGGTCCGATATTCGGAAAAGAATATATCTCACCATAAGTGTTATTCTGAATATTTCGTTGTTATGTTATTTTAAATACGCTTATTTTTTTACGGAAAGTATAAATCAATTCACGGGAACGGATATAACTTTCTTTAATCATTTTTCAAATTTCACAAATACCTGGTTCGGGACTGAATTTTCGGTAGATAAATTGATCCTTCCAATAGGAATTTCCTTTTTTACCTTTCAATCACTTTCCTATACCATTGACATGTATCGGGGGAAAATTACTCCGGTAAAAAACATCCTCGACTACGGTTTTTTTGTCTGTTTTTTTCCGCATCTGGTGGCAGGTCCAATTGTTAAAGCGCATGATTTTTTATATCAGATCTATCAACCCTATAAATTATCAAAAGCAGAATTCGGACTTGCCTTATTCTGGATATTGAACGGATTAGCAAAAAAATTCATGGCAGATTATATAGCCATTAATTATGTGGATCGCATTTTCGAAAATCCTGGTTTTTATTCCGGTGTGGAAGTTGTTTTGGGAATATTTGGTTATTCCCTGCAGATATATGCCGATTTTTCCGGATATACTGATATTGCTATCGGTATAGCATTGCTTCTGGGATTCAGATTAAAAACGAATTTCAATTCTCCATATAAAGCTACAAGCACCAGCGATTTTTGGCGCCGATGGCATATTTCTTTGTCGAGTTGGTTGAAAGAATATTTGTATATCCCTTTAGGAGGAAACCGCAAAGGAACAATAGGAAGTTATATTTCCATTTTGATACTTTGTTTTTTTCTTGTTTTGTTAACAGGAAAAATATGGTTAATATATTTATTGATAGGAAGTGCTGTTTTGCTTGTAATTCTTGCGCGATTCTTCCCAAAATTTAAACACAGCGTTAATACGAATATTAATATTTTGGTAACGATGTTGTTGGGAGGATTATGGCACGGCAGCAGTTGGATGTTTATTATCTGGGGCGGATTAAATGGACTCGGATTAATGGTGCATAAAGGTTGGGAGCGCATTAGTCCATTTAAAAATAATAACACAAAAGTTTATCGCGCATTTGCAATTTTTCTCACTTTGGTATTTATAAGCTTTACCCGAATCTGGTTCAGAAGCGATAGTTTAGAAACCGTTAATATCATTTTTGACAGGATAAGTTATCACTTCGGCGGAGAATTATTTTTAAAAATTATCAGCGGATATTGGTTCGTTTTGCTTGTTATTTTACTCGGTTATATCATTCACTGGATTCCCGAATCCATAAAAATTAAATACCGAGATTGGTTCTCCAACCTCTCCTATCCTAAAATGGTTTTAGCAACAATTTTGATCGTATTTATTATTTATCAGTTGGTAAGTTCGGAAATGCAGCCGTTTATTTATTTTCAGTTTTGAAGAAAGGACATATGACATATGACATACGACATAGGACTCAAAAATTTCGCGAGAAATTTAAACTCCTTACTCCTCTTTGTAATCTTTCAACGAATCTTTATCATTCTCGCTGATAAGATCTGTGAACGGACGGGAGGTTCTTACTTCTGCACGGTCGCGCAGTTTTTTGTTTGCTTTATTTAAACCTTTTTCGAAGAGTAATATTAATGCGGGTAATAGAAGTAAATTATTAAATAGAGCAACCAATAAAGTGATGGAAACCAAAATTCCCATATTAGCAGTGCCGCCGAATTTACTGAAAACGAAGATGAAAAATCCGCAGAATAAAATGAGTGAAGTATATATCATACTTACACCTGCTTCCTGCAAGCTGCTCATAACTGTTTTCGGAATATTAAAACTGTTGCGTATTAGGTCATGTTTATATTTAGCAACAAAATAACAGGTAAAATCCACACACATGCCATAGGCGATACTGAATATTAAAACCGTAGAAGGTTTAATTGCAATATTCATGAAACCCATAATTGCACCCGTAATAAAGAGCGGAATTAAATTCGGTAAAAAGGAAATGGCCAACATGCGCAAACTGCGGAACTGATATAATAATATTATGGAAATAACTATGAGTGCAAGCAACAAACTTTCAAATAATCCATCAATTAAATATTTATAACCTGATAGGGCAACTACACTTGTACCGGTAATTTTTACATCGTAATTTTCCTTATCAAAAATAGCATCAATTTTGGGTTGGAGATCTGCCATTAATTTAGGCATACTGTCACTACCAATATCGGCAACCTGCACACTTATTCTCGCAATTTCACCTTTCGAATCAACAAAACGATTTTCTAAAACACCCTTCTGACCAGAGTTTTCGAGGTAATCTTTCACCTTCATATCATTGGAAGTAAGCGTATTAAAATCGGGAAGAGAATAATATCTCTGATTACCATTATAATAAGCCTGACGCGCAAATTTCATCCCGTCTAAAATAGAGAGGGAAGAAGATAACTGCGGATAAGTACTTAGCGTATCCTGTAACTGAGAAATTTTTTGCAATGATGCCATTCCCAATACATTAGTGCTTGAAGTATCAGGTCTCTTAACAATTACTGTGTCGTATAAAATGATGGTATCGTTCTCAATTATTTCTATTTGTTCATTAACGATTGTATCCTGCACGAATGAAATATTTTGTTTTTTGGAGACCATTATTTCAAAAGGCATAACACCTTTAAAAACACCTTCAAAAAATTTCATATCCTGATACACTTCTGTGTCATGTTTTACTTCATCCAAAATAAATCCGCGCGATTTTAATCGGGAAGCACCGAAAATGGAAACTACGATAATAATAATAGCAACAACAAAAATTTGTTTGCGATGTCCGGAGGTCCATAATTCCAGTTTATGCAAAACATATTTTAATTGTTTGCTTTCGAGATATTCGGTCTGTTTTGTTTTTGGTTTGGGAAGAAAACTATAAACAATGGGAATACCAATTAAAGAAATAATAAAAGTTGCCAATACACCAATTGTTGCAATTAGTCCGAATTCTTCGAGAATACGCACATTGGTAAAACAAAACACAGCAAAACCAACTGCTTTTGTCATATTTGTGATGAAGGTGGCAAAACCCAATTTCTCCACCATAATACTGAGTGCTTTTATTTTGTTGCCATTGCGCCGCACCTCATGATGATATTTATTTAACAGGTAAACACAATTTGGTATACCCATTACGATCAATAAACTGGGAATAAGACTTGTGAGTACAGTAAATTCATACCCCAGCAAAGCCATAAATCCAATGGATATCACAACCCCGCTTCCGATTATCAGCAACGGAAAAACCACCGCATCCCAACTTCTGAATAAAATATATAATACAACTATGGTGATGAAAATGGCCAACAATAAAAACAACCGCACCTCACGGGTGATGGTAGATAATTGATAATATCGAATATAAGGCAAACCTGAATATTTGATATCCACATTAAACTCGGCACCAAAGGCTTCGGTTTTTTCTTTGAGTTCATTTATTAATGTGATACGGCGTGGCGAATCCAACACTGCGCGATCAATTGCTATCAACATTACAAAAGTGTTGGAATCGGCACTGTAAATGCGGTCTTTATAAAATGGGAGACTCAAAAACTCTTCCTTTAAACTATCCAACTCTGCCTGTGTTTTGGGCTGTTCCACCACGAGCTGGTGAATATCAAATTTTCGTTCCGCTGTATTTTTTATCAGATTGTAAGAGCTGGGAACCGATAAGGTGCTTTCAATATCGGGTGTGTTTTTGATCTCCTTTTCCAGAGCACACCATTTATTGAAGAATTCTAGTTCGAAAAACTGCTCTGTTTGCACTCCCAGGAATAAAACATTGCCCTCCTCGCCAAAAATTGCCTTAAAATCCTCGTAATCCTTATATGCGCTGTTGTCTTCAGGAACTGTCTTATAAAACTCATAGCTGAGCTTCACCTTTGTGGTCTCGTAGGTCATAAAAGCAGTAATAACTGCCCATCCGACAAGAAATGCCCAGCGATTTCGCAAAATTATCCTTCCTAGCGCGCTCCAAATCATAAAAAAGGTGGGCAAAGATACTAAAATAAAGACCTGGCTAAGGCGACAGCCGTAGCAAGTCGAAATATTTTGGCAAATCCTGCGTTATAGCTCCGCTATTTCTGAAATTTGCAGTTGTATTATGAAGTCAATTTTTCTTGTTCTCTCCGTTTTTCTAGGTATAAATTCCTCTTTCAGCCAATATGTGCCAATTGGTGAATGGAAATCACATCTGCCCTATAATGGGGTGGTTTCGGTATTGGATGCCGATGAAAAAATTTATTGTGCAAACTCTATTTCTGTTTTCAGTTATAATAAAAGTGATAACAGTTACGAAAGATTGAGCACAGCGGCCGGTTTTTCAGATGTGGGAATTCGTGGGATTCATTATGATAAATCAGGTGAAACGCTGGTGATAGTTTATACAAACAGCAATATCGATTTTTTATTCGGGAATGAGATCTTCAATTTCCCTTTTATTAAGACCGGAAATATCAACGGCGATAAAAATATTTATGATGTCTATTTTTTGGGTGACACAGCAATTTTAAGTTGTGGTTTCGGAATAGTTCTTTTTGATCTTGAAAAAAGGGAAAGCCCCGCAACCTATTTTTTTACAGATACTGTTGGTGCAAATATGCAGGTAAATCAATCAACAGTTTTTAATAATTCGATATATGCTGCATCTGTTTCCGGAATGTTTCGCGGAGATCTGGATGAACCCAATTTGCAGGATTTTTCAAAATGGGATACACTGAGCGGAGTTGATGGTCTTCCAAAAGGAGAGGTAAAATTTGTAACTTCTTTTCAGGATGATTTGTATGCAATGGTTGCAGATACCATTTACAAATTTGATGGTGCCCTTTGGGAGCAATTCTTTTTTGATGCGGGCTGGAAAACAAATCAGTTAAAAAGTACCAGTGATAAATTATTAATTACCCAGGTTTATGGAATTGATGAACCTGCTGATACCTGCAGGGTTTTGATGATGGATGGTGATGGTGCTATAACGGAAATTAAATCAGCAACTCAATTAAGTTATACCTGGCAAGCAGATCTTGATAAAGAAGGAGTTTTATGGATCGCTGACAGTTATCGCGGACTTGTAAAATTTAAGGATAATAATTATTCCTATTATGAACCAAACGGTCCCGCCTCGAGTAGGGTGCAGGATATGGCAAGTTTTAATGGTACTTTATATGTAGCTCCGGGAGAAACAGATGCAACCTGGATCTATTTATACAATCGCGATGGATTTTTTCAATACGATCAATTTGGCAACTGGGCAGCAATAAATAAATTCAGTTTTGCAGCATTAGATACCACACTCGATTTTATTGTAGTGGAACCCGATCCAATTAGGAACATTGTTTATTTCGGCTCTTATGGTGGAGGATTATTGGAATACAATAAAGAAGCGAATACCATAAATATTTTTAAACAGGGATTTCTTTCAGGAACTCCGGGTGATCCAACTAATTACCGAGTTTCAGGATTAGCATTAGATGCAACAGGTAATTTATGGATTTCCAATTTTGGAGCGGTAAATCCTTTGGTTGTAAAAAGAACCGATGGAACATGGAAATATATTAATCCCGGAATGCCAGTTGATATCAACAACCAGGTCGCACAAATTGTAATTGATGAATTTAATACCAAGTGGATACAATTACCACGTGGAAATGGAATTTTAGTTTATAATGAAAATCTAACACTGGATGATAACAGCGATGATCTCATCAAGGTATTAAGTTCCGGTGCCGGCAACGGGAATTTGCATACAAATTATATTAATTGTCTTGCCGTTGATAAACAAGGAGAAGTGTGGGTCGGTACTGCAGAAGGAATTACCATTTTTTATAATCCTTCGGAAGTATTTTCCGGTAGCACTGCGGGAGATGCAACACAACCGTTAGTTATTTTGGGTGGATTTTACGAACAGTTATTGAGAAATGATATAGTGAACACAATAGCAGTTGACGGAGCAAACAGAAAATGGGTGGGAACAAACAGCGGGGCATTTTTGATCAGCGAGGATGGAACGGAACAATTATTATATTTTAATACGGATAATTCACCATTAATTTCAAATGGTGTAATTAATATTGAAATTGATGATATTACCGGAGATGTTTATTTCGGAACTGCAAATGGAATTATTTCCTATAGATATACTGCTACCGACGGAGTAGAAGAAATTGATAAAGTATCTGTTTTTCCAAATCCGGTACGTCCGGAATACACCGGATTAATTGCAATAAACGGATTAACAGAAAATGCGGAAATAAAAATTACGGATGTTGCCGGAAGAATGATCTTCGAAACCACCGCTCTCGGCGGACAAGCGATTTGGGATGGAAAAGGTTATGGTGGCGACAGGGCGCAAACTGGAGTTTATTTAGTGTATTCTTCCAATGAAGACGGCTCACAAACTTTTGTTGCTAAGATATTGATGGTGAATTGAATGGGACGTGGGAATCGGGACAGGGGACGCGGGAAAACAAAGTGTTGAATCTGGTGGGATTATATTTTGTCCATTATCTTAGTTAGTACATGATTACATGCTCTAAGTGCTATTCTATGCCGTGGTTGGGTGTTTTTCACCAACCACCGGAGGGCGAAGTAAAATCATGATGCAGTAAATGATTCATAAAACATCATTCTTATGTGGAAATGTTATCTGCGTTTTTTCATGATACTATGTAGCCGTTGAAGTAATTTTGACGTTGATCAAAATAAATCGGAGAGTGTTACAACCCTTTTACCAAAATGATCTTATTGAGGCCGGCTGCGATGAAGCAGGACGCGGATGTCTTGCGGGTCCTGTGGTTGCAGCTGCAGTTATTTTGCCGAAAGATTTTTTTCACCCTTTGTTGAATGATTCAAAGCAGTTGTCGGAGGCGAACAGAAATTTGCTGGAACCGATAATTAAAGAAAATGCCATTGAGTGGAAGATTGGAGTTTGTGATAACCATGAAATTGATAAAATAAATATTTTAAAAGCATCTTTTAAAGCGATGCATAGGGCCTTGGATCAATTTACTATGCGACCGGAGCATTTAATTATTGATGGAAACCGATTTAATAAATATAAAAAAATTCCTCATACCTGCATTATTCAGGGTGATGGAAAATATATGTCGATAGCTGCTGCAAGTATTCTTGCAAAAACGTATCGCGATAAATTAATGTTTGAACTGCACGATCAATTACCACATTATAACTGGAAACAAAACAAAGGATATCCAACCAAAGAACACCGAAGAGCAATTATGGATTTTGGTGATACCAATTATCACAGAAAAACATTTCGTTTGTTGGCAGAGCCGGAGTTGTTTTGATTTCTAAAACAGAATTTGTATATTTGATTCACACTACTATGAAACGGCTGCTTATTCTATTGATATTATTCAATTGTTATGGTGTTTATAGCCAGATAAAGGTTTCCTACGGCCCGGAGCTTGGTTTAAATATGTCGGGAATTCCAAATGTAAAGGAGCATACAGCTGATGCAGTGTATGTAACAGAAACCAGGAATCTACCTGTAATATCACCTATTGTCGGGTTTTTGGCGAGATCCAGTTTGGAAAACATTTTCTAATAAGCTCTGATCTCAGCTATAAAAAAGTTGGATATACTTATAATGTAGTAAAGTATAGAGATTATACCCCTGAAAATATAAACGAAACATATGTGGAACAAAAATTTGATGTTGTATCACTGCCTATAATGTTAGGTCACAATTTTTATATTGGTTCCACACAATTTCAAATTAAGGCCGGATATAAATTTAATTATTTCTTTAATGGAAAAAATATTAAAAGAAATACTTATGATGAAATGATCTTGGAGACAAAAACGGATCCTTTCAGCTCTAAAGATTATTTTGTAATTGCAGCACACCTAAATAATCAGGGTACCTTATCATTAGGCATGAATATTATGGAAAAATGGAATTTAAGTATATTCAGCTCACTTGGATTTGACCTTCAATATTATAAATTTAATTATTATAACTGGTGTATTGTTTACCAAGACAATTATAATAATTTTGACCTTGGATTGAATATAAAATATAAACTGGGAAAATAGTATTTGAACAAATCTATTGTCTAACTTCAGAAATTTCCGTATAAAAAGACCTCAATTGCAATGCCCTCAATCGCACAATTTCCATGCTGTGATAATTTGCAGAAACGCGATACATAGAACCCTCCAGATTTTCAGAATACAATCCTATAAAAGACATATCAGCATCGCGCATTGTTATCCAGGCTTTTTGAGCAGTTATTAGTTTTTCCTTTTCTTCTCCATTTAAAACGGACATCAATAATTTATAATATTTATTGAGCTCAACATCCCATGCAGCATAGGCTGTATCTATGCACTGTATCATACCATATGTTGTTTGATTTTCGCCGGTGGCAAGGCAATCGTTTAAACTAATATCGATTGTTGTAGTGTCGGAATAGAATTGTGCTTTTAGTGTGTTGTTTGTAATTAAAATAGTCGCACAAAATAATAGGAAATTTTTTATTGTCATGATAATTATTTTATTCCATCACCGCATCCACTTCAATCTCAATCAAATATTCCGGCGCAATTAATTTAGAAACTTCTACCATAGTAGTACAGGGTCTTATTGTACCAAATACTTCCCCATGTGCCTTTCCATATTCTTCCCATCGCGAAATATCCGTTACAAATAATCGAGTTCTTACAACATCACTTAATGAAGCCCCACATTGTTGTAAAACCTTTTCTATTTTCTGTAAAATAAATTGTGTTTGCAAATAAGCAGAATTACCACCAACCAAATTATTATCTGCATCAACAGCAACAGTGCCGGTAATAAATACCTGATTATTCACTTTAACAGCTCGGGAATATCCAACGATATCTTCCCATTTTGCTCCGGAGGAAACTTTTAAACGCATGGGGTTAATTAGCAAATGAGTTAATTAGCAAATTAGCAAATGTTTTACTTCGATTTAAATTGATATTATTAGTATTCATATTAAGTTTAATCATAGTTTCAAATTAGTGAATTAATTTCTGGCTTAGGTGGATCCCTATTTGCTAATTTGCTAATACCTGCCCGAATGCGAAGCAGGCGGGGGCTAATTTGCTAATTATTTATTTCTCATTTTCTCCCAAATCTCCACCATATTCTTCCCTGCAACCAATTCTTTCATTTTTTTTCTTGCTTCATCTGCAGGGGAACCGAAATAGGTTTTGCCTTTTTCGAGTTGCATGCCTACGCCGCTTTGGGCGAGAACGGTTACGTTGTCTTCAATTATAAGATCTTTGCTGATTCCTACTTGTCCCCAGAGAATTACATTGTTGCCAATGGTAGTTTTTCCTCCTATCATTACACCTCCCGCAAATAAACACATTTTTCCTACAACAACTCCGTGACCAATATGAATATGATTATCCATTTTAGTTCCTTCGCCAATAATTGTATCACCACTCACACCGCGATCGATGGTTACACAGGCACCAATTTCCACATCGTTGTGAATAATAGTTCTTCCGCAACTTATCATTTTATCGAAATGTGTTTTCCTGTTTTTAAAATAAAATGCATCAGCACCTATAACAGTATTTGCGTGAATAATCACATTGTCTCCAATAATGGTATTATCATAAATAACAACATTGGGATGCAGAATACAATTTTTTCCGATGATACAATTATTTCCTACATATACTCCGGGAAATAATAAAGTTCCTTCCCCAACAACAGCATTATCCGCAATATTTTTTAAGGAGGGATTAAAAGGCGAAAAATGTTTTACCAATTTAACATAATCGCGAAAAGGATCATCGGAAAATAATAATCCTTTTCCTTCGGGAACTTCAACTTCTTTATTTATAATAATAAATGTAGCGGCACTGTTTAATGCCTTGTCGTAGTATTTTGCAAAATCAACAAAAGTCAGATCCCCTTTCACAACCTTATGTATTTCATTAATTCCGGTAATTACATCAGAGCCATTTCCCGCAAAGTTGCAGTCGAGAAAAGCGGCACAATCCTTTAGGGATAAGGGGTCTTTTAATTGCATGTCACAAAGGTAAGTATGTTCATTTTAATTTATTTTTACTCAGGTTGGGTAAAGTTTTCTATAATCTAAACTCCGAATTCCGTCCCCAAGCCCCTATAATCACTGAGGTATAACTTTTGACTCCTATTGGGTAAAAGTAATATTATGAAAAATATATACCTAATTTTTTATTTTCTGTTATTTACCGGCATAACAAATGCTCAGAATAATATCAATAAATCGAACGGAACAGATGCAGTTTGCAACGTGGTTGAAGTATTTTCAGCGATCAATCAAACAAATAATAGTACAGATGTTGTATGGACAGCAAGCCCAACTGCCATATCTTACACAGTAAGTTATCGTTTATTAACGGATACTATTACCTATGCTGTAAGTGTTGCTGATGCTACACTTGCCAGTTTGTATTCGCTAGACACTTGTTCTGGATACGAATTTTTTATCACCGTAACCTGTGCCGATTTTGTAGAACTTGAATCCGTGCACGATACATTTTATACTCTTTGTGATACGATGAATATTGGAATAAATTCTCAAATTTTTGAATCACAATTATTGTTTTACCCTAACCCAACAACAGGAATTGTAAGTGTAAATTTAACAGAACCTGTATATGGAGATCTGGTTTTAAAGATCTACAATAATATGGGAATAATTCAGGAGCAACACATCTATGAATTGCATGGAGAAAGCCAATTGGTAAATCTGGATGATCTGAATTTGCAACCGGGAATAAATTATTTCACTTTATGGTATAATGGCAAAGTTAAAACAGTACAAATAGTGGTTTACAGGTAGGCTAAGGGTTATATTATTAATCCTTAAATTTGCGCCCGATATGAAACAAACTGCTCTTACTCAACTGCATAAGGATCTCGGGGCCAAAATGGCGGAGTTTGCGGGTTATGAAATGCCTATTGTTTATACAAGTCAGGTGGAAGAACACAATAGGGTGCGCAATTCAGTTGGTGTTTTTGACGTGAGCCATATGGGTGAATTTGTCCTGAAAGGTACTGGAGCAGCGGCTTTGATACAAAAGGTGACTTCAAATGATGTGTTTGCATTATCACCCGGAAAAGCTCAATACAGCTGTCTTCCAAACGAAAACGGCGGAATTGTGGATGATCTTTTAGTGTATCATCTGGAAGATGGCAATTACATGCTTGTGGTAAATGCGGGAAATATTGAAAAAGACTGGAACCATATCGTAAAATATAATACGGAAGGTGTTGATATGGTGAATATCTCAGATAATACCAGCTTATTCGCCGTTCAGGGACCAAAAGCAATGGAAACACTGCAAAAGCTGACCGATGTTAACCTTTCGGAAATTGCTTATTACACTTTTACAAAACACAAATTTGCCGGAATTGGCAATGTGATCATTTCTGCAACGGGTTATACCGGTTCGGGCGGATTTGAGATATATTTTCCAAAGGAACACTCTCTGGAAATTTGGAATAAAATATTTGAGGCGGGAAAAGAATTTGATATTCAACCTATCGGCCTCGCTGCCAGAGATACTTTGCGACTTGAAATGGGTTTTTGTCTGTATGGAAATGATATTGATGATACCACCTCACCACTGGAAGCAGGATTCGGCTGGATAACCAAAATGAAGGCAGCAAATAACGATTTTGTTGGAAAAGATAAGATAGCAGCAGGAAAAGAAGCAGGTTTGACCCGAAAACTGGTGGGTTTCGAAATGGTGGACAGAGGAATTCCGCGTCATGATTATCCGATCGTGGATGAAAATAACAATGTGATCGGCAAGGTAACTTCAGGCACTCAGAGCCCAACTTTAAATAAAGCAATTGGCTTGGGATATGTAACTTTAGAAAAATCTGCCCCGGATTCCGAAATTTTTATAGATATTCGCCAAAAACCCGTGAAAGCCAAAGTGGTAAAGATTCCATTTTTGACAAATAATTGACCGGCAAACTCGTGAAAACGATATTTGCTTAAAATATGGCAAACACACAAAACGACACAAGGCCCATAGTTGAAGTATGTCTTACTCCGGCTCTATGGTATCAACACGACCCTACAGATAAAAATGTGGTTGTGATCGATATTATACGTGCAACTTCTACTATCGCTTCAGCTATACATCACGGAGTTAAAAAAATGATCCCTGTTCAAACAATAGAGGAGGCCAATACTTATTTGGAGAAGGGATATTTAGTTGCCGGAGAAAGAGATGGAATTAAAATTCCGCATTTTCATTTCGGGAATTCACCATTTGAATTTATGGGAGATGAGGTGAAGGGAAAAGAAATTATTCATACCACCACCAACGGAACGCGATGTGTGTTGATGAGTAAAGGTGCTAAAAATATTGTTGCCGGAAGTTTTGTAAATCAGGAAGCAATATTTGATTGGATAAGAAAAGAAAAACGCAATACCATTTTATTTTGTGCGGGTTGGAAAGATCATTATGTGATGGATGATGCGCTTTTTGCAGGCGCCGTTGTTCGCGAACTTGCAGAAGAATTTCGCATTATCGACGACTCCACCCTAAGCACTAAATTATTATACCGCTACGTGCGTGAAAACATGTTGCGCACCATTAAACAAGCCACACACTTTAAACGATTAGCACGCCTGGGTATCGAAAACGATATTAAATTCTGCATGAGCAATCCGGAATACGATGTGGTTCCGATATTTGATGGGGAAGGGTTTGTGAGGTTGTGAGATTTTTTATCTATCGCAACACCTTAATTTTTTTTCGAAGTTTTCGCCTTAGGTAGACCTATTTTCGTAAGAATTTGATTTGCCTCCTTAACTTTTTCCGGGAATAGTACTTTCTTAGCAATCTTGTCCAGGCGCTTGTTAACTTTGATGATTGGTGATTTTGATCTATTTAGTTCTTTAATAGTCATGATAATACAAATTTAATTCTTTTTTCGCCTTATAAGAAAAGCATTGTATTTTGAGTCTATTGGTTATAAAACGTACCATCCAGAAAAATTATAAATAATTATTATCTTTAGGATAATACTCCATTCATGAAACTGCGTTTATTATTACTTTTTTTGTTTCCGCTTGCAGCAAATGCGCAGGATTGGGCTTTATTTCCGTACGGACAAAGGTCGTTTTATTATACAACAGATTCTCTTGAAATATATGAAATCAGACAAGACTCCACTCAAATTATAGGCGATACAAGTCATTTATTTTTTAATAAAAAGGCACCTTCTATTGACTTACAGGAATGTTATAATGAGTTACTTGAAATTGATGGCTATGATAAGGGTATAAATTATGTTGCAGAGCTTAAACAGAAAGGAAATACAATTTTCTATTTTAACAACAATTATAGTTCTTTTCCTTTCTATATAATATTAAATGCTTCAATTGGAGCTTCCTGGGATATTTATAATGATTATCCTTTATCAAGTTGGGATCATATTACAATGACATATGATTCTATAGGTACGGAAGTAATAATCTCAACAATAGATAGCGTTAAATATTTTTCTCTACATGTGGATGGCGGAGCTCCGGGAGAATATTCTATAGATAAAGTTAAATTCAGACTTAGCAAAACCTATGGACTAATAGAATATGTTATATTGGACAATATATTGTTAGCATCAAATTGTGCTACTTGTTATAGAACAAACAATTTAGCAGGATATAAAACACCGGAAGACTCTGCTGGTATTTTCATTCCGAGTTGGTCTGATTATTTTAAGTATCAACCTGGAGATATATTAAAGTGGTGTTATTATGGCGCCACTACCACATACTATGTTGACACCATTATTAGTGTTGAAAAATTTGAAGATTCTATTAAAATTACGTATAATCATTTAGGGTTTATTCTGGAAAAAATTTATTATAAAGAAGCACTTCAATATTGTCTCGAGTCGCCCAATAATACGATAATATATTCTCCACCTTTCCCTTATTGGTCCGATTTTTTAGATATCGGTGGTATAGCTTATAATTTGGGTTTGATAGATAACCTTACACTCGATTCTATTTCGTTTCCGGGAAAAGTTTTACAAAGCAGACATATTTCTTGTGATTATTATCAGGATGTTAATGATTGCATTGTAGCGGGACCACATAAATTTGGATCTCAATATGACTTTAATTCCTATTTGGGATTAACGGGTTACAGTGAATGCAACGCCGACTTCGAATGTTTTGGTTATTATTTAGCAGGTGCAATTCTTTCCGGTCAATCATGGGGAGACGTTTCACCGGTCAATATTGTAAATGCACCTCATCAAAATACATCATTAAATTTTTCTCCTAATCCGGTAACAAAAGAAATTTCAATAAATACCTTATTGGAAGGGAATTATAATTACCATATCTATTCCATAAACGGTCAAACAGTGGGTTCCGGGATACTTATCGATTATTCTATAAACATAGAATCTCTAAATTCCGGAGTATTTATTCTTGAATTGGAAAATGAAAAAGAAACTTTAATGGGTAGATTTATAAAATTGTAGATTGCAGTTATTATGAAAATATGAATATTATTTTCTTTTTTGTTTCCGCTTGTAGTGTTGCATTAATTATTGTGGAAATCTGATATTAATCGAAGTCCGGCTGTTCCATTTGGTAATTTGCTATTAGACCGTAGGTCTTTGCTAATTTG
>JAYSYX010000447.1:0-17806 GCA_043727235.1 Bacteroidota bacterium | reverse complement strand
CGGGTTTTAGTTGAAATTGTTTACAAAACTCCATAAGATCAAAATTAAAATTTTCTGACTCTCCCGCACCAAATGCCAGTTGAAAATAATTTCCCAACTGATGATAAACATTTCTTATAAAGGTGATATCCGGATATTGTTTATCCATAAATTCTTTTAAGGAAATAATATCATGTTCTTCAAACAATAAACCAGCATAAGCTTTATATCCGTCTCTGCCTGCTCTTCCGGCTTCCTGATAATAAGCTTCCAGACTTTCGGGAATATCCATATGCACTACAATACGAACATCCGGTTTGTCAATCCCCATTCCGAAAGCATTGGTGCAAACAATAATTCTGGTCTTGTTATTAATCCAGCTTTCCTGTCGGGTATTACGAACCTCGTGTTCTAACCCTGCATGATAAAAATTTGCGCTGATCTTTTTTCTTATTAAAAATTCGGATATGTCTTTGGTCTTTTTCCTGTTCCTAACATAAACTACACCGGTTCCAGGTACGTTTCGCAATATTTCGATTAATTTTTCCTCTTTATTATCTGTTTCGCGAACAATAAAGGTCAAATTTGGACGACCAAAACTCGATCGGAAAATATTTCGTTTTTTAAATTGCAACTTATCCTGAATGTCGTCACAAACTTTTGTTGTTGCGGAAGCAGTAAGTGCAATAAACGGTACATCCGGAAAAAATGGACGCAATTCTGCAATTTGTAAATAGGGAGGCCTGAAATCGTAACCCCATTGCGAAATGCAATGCGCTTCGTCAATGGCGATGAGTTTAAGATTCATTTTCTGTACCCGCTCGCGGAACATTGCAGTTAGCAAACGTTCAGGTGAAACATATAAAAATTTAATGTCTTTATAAACACAGGAATCCAAAGCTGCATCCGTTTCTTTGTAACTCATTCCGCTGTAGATTGCTATTGCTTCAATATTCCTTTTTTTCAGATTTTGCACCTGATCTTTCATTAAGGCGATGAGTGGTGTTACCACAATACAAAGTCCATCGAGATATAAAGCAGGAATTTGAAAACACAATGATTTGCCTCCACCTGTCGGTAAGAGTGCCAAGGTATCCTTTCCTGCTAAAACCGAATTAATAATATCCTCTTGTAAAGGACGAAAATTTTCATACCCGTAATACTCTTTTAATATGGCATGAATTGTTTTCATACTTGTAACAGACAATAATTATTTATTTCTGGCAAAGGCAAATTTTTCCTTAAATTCCGTTAGTTCTTCCAAAAGCGATTTTTCCGATATTGATATATACTCCCAAAGACGGGAATTTACACTTACGCGAATACTGCCGAGATTTAAATGCTGGTTTACAAATATTCTTTCACAGGTAGAATATAATTCAAGTACAGCTTCAGCAATATCGTTTACCGCAAGATTTTTTGTAACAAGATTAAATGTGCCGGAAGGAATTTCAGTTACCGCCATCTTAGCTAATGCTTCAGCAACATTTTCAATATGAATAAAGGCTCTTGTTTGTGCGCCTGTTCCGTGAATCGATATTTTATTTTCGAAATTCGCCTGTAACATGAAGTTGTTGATCACAGCATCAAAACGCATGGATTTGCTATATCCGTATACATTACCGCATCTTAAAATATATTTGGAAGGAATATTTGATAATCGTTGAATGTGTTCCTCACCCCTCAATTTAGAAATTCCGTAGTAGGTATTCGGATTCGGAATAGTATCCTCCGAAGCCTCATCTGTAATCCTGTCGTAAACCGATGCGCTACTGAGGTAAATCAACTTTTTTATATTATTTTTTTCAATGGCATCAACAAGTTCGGAAGTTCCCCAATGATTTATCTGCTCAAAAAAGTGCGGATCCTGATTTGCAAAGGGAGTTATAACTTTTGCGGCAAGATGGAATACTATATCAATATTTTTTAATGCATTATTTAATTTCCTGCCATCCAATATATCAGCGCGAATAAGGTGAAACTTTTCACTGTGGATCACTTTGCCAAAAAAAACATTCTCATTGTGTCGGCTTAAATTATCATACAACATTATTTTATCAATTGCTGTGTGTTCAGCCAGTTTTTCTGCAAGTGCAAAACCAATATATCCTGCTCCACCTGTTATTAAAATATTCATTTTTTAATCAATTCTGTATGTAATCCACATTCTGTTTTATTCATTCCATACCATCTTGCCTGACGTTCATCAAGCATCATTTCCGGATCTATTTTTCGGGTACAGGGTTCACATCCAACACTTAAATATCCCTTTTCATCAAGGGGATGTTTGGGTATGTTGAATTCGCGGATATAACTATAGATCATTTTATTTGTCCAATTCAACATGGGATGAAAACGAAATGCTTTGTGATTCGTTTTTTCCTCCATATTAAAGTTAGCCCTGTTGGTATTTTGATCTGCCCTTACACCATTGATCCAAACGTCAAAAGTATTTAATGCAGGTTCCAAAGGTTGAATTTTATTTAAATAACAACAATAATCAGGATCACTTGTAAAAAGGAATCTGTTGTGTTCATCCATCTGCATTAATTTCGGGGTTGATGAGCGAAGGTCAATGGTATTAATTCCAAATTGTTCGCTGATCATATTTTTATACATGATAGTTTCAGGAAAATGAAATCCTGTATGAAGAAAATAGACCGGTATGTTCTTATCTATTCTTGAAATGATATGCAGCAACACCGTACTATGTGTTTGAAAAGAAGAACTGCTGAAAAGCGTAAGTTCGCGCTCCTTATATTTATTTATCTGCAACTCAATTTCTGCAAAGGAGGTCATGAAATATTTTTTGAATAACAATTATTAAACGGAATAATTTTACAAAAACGAAAGGCATTTTTATCCTAAACTCAACGCAAGTAAATCGGCTAAATGCATCACTTTAATATTTTTATTTTGTTTTTTAATATACGCATCAATATGCATCAAACATGAATAATCTGTGGAAACAATGTATTCTGCACCTGTGGCTAAAGCATCATTTACTTTCGAATCAGCCATTCCTGTTGAAATAGATTCAAATTTAACAGCAAAGGTTCCTCCAAATCCGCAACAAGTTTCTGAATTTTGCATCTCAATTATCTCTAAACCCTGAATATTGGAAAGAAGTTTTCTTGGCGCCTCTTTTATTTTACACTCACGCAAGGCTCCACAGGCATCGTGATAGGTGATCTTAGCGTTTAATTTACCTCCCAGATCCGTAACCTTTAATATATCAACCATAAATTCGCTGAATTCGAAGAGGTTTTTTTTAAGGTTCCTGTGATAATTATGCACTGGTGTATTTGCATACAATTCACCGTAAAAATTGCGAACAAACCCCACACATGAGCCAGATGGACCAACAACACTTCTGTCGGAATTTGCAAAATCCGCTAAAAATTTCTTCCCTACGTCTTCCATCTCCTTCCAATGACCTGCATTAAAGGAGGGCTGACCGCAACAAGTTTGGTTTGGATTATAATGAACCTTACAACCGGCTTTTTCTAAAACCTTTACCATATTAAAACCGGTTTCCGGAAACAGCTGATCTATAAAACAGGGAATAAAAATATCAACTTCAGTCATATTGGCAAATGTAATAAACAGCAGCTACAAAGCACCTGTCCTTTTCAACATAGGGGTGGGAAGAATCTAATTATCTTCAATAATGATATTTTCTTTAGCAGAAATGGGAGTACCTCGAATACAATATTCGCTTTGCATATTTGAATTTAAAGTAGCCACAATTTCATAAGTTCCCGGTTCTTTAAGGTCAAGATGAAATTTATCACTGTAAACACGTGACACTTTCTCACCATTTACATATAAATTCACAAACCCTTCACCCATAACATGTTCTGTATTGATCTTATCGGGAGTAAAATTAAATTTTATGATATTGAATTGAATATTATATCCGCTGATTGCATCTCGTTTTATTTCCATCCAAATACTAGGCAACTCTGCTTTCGGATAACCTGCAAGCTCTATTTGTCCGCCTTGATTGTTAGGTTTTTTAGCGAGAAATTCCAGCTTTTTCTCATATTTATTATTTGCCAATTCAGAATATCCCATTACCAAACATGCAAAAAGTGCGACAAAAGTGACTGCCGCAAAGATCATCCTTCGGTAAACATTCTTAAATTTTTCCCTTAATTTAATGTAATATTTCCCCGGTCCCTCCAACAGGAAAACAATAAGTGCACCATGTATCATCGTGTGACCTATGATTTCCACCTTTCCAAAAATGGAGGAGGTAATAAAGAATACGATTGTAATTGTAATAGCCAATGGCCTCTGGAGAAAACATATCAAAAGCAAAAATCCCAAACCAAATTCAACAAATCCAATTGTTTCAAGAAAAAAATTGAAATTTAAACCCATCGCCAGCTTTGGATGCTCTTTAATTAGAAAGAGAGCCCAATTTGGGTAAATGAATTTTTCCAAAGCTACCCAACACAAGGAAAATCCAACGGTTGCATAAAGAATTACAACCCCGATATCACGATACCTTCCATTTCGTAAACTGCTGAATATCAAATAAATACCGCAACCTGCAATCATTAAATAATCTAACATATGAAATGGATGCAAGGTGATATTCCCCATGATCCAAATTACTACTATACCTAAACCTCCAACTGGAACTAATTTTGGAATTAAGAGACAAAATGCGAGTACAAACTGAAACCACCCTAGCCAGGCATATTCCTCAGGGATGGGAATAGTGGGGACAATCATTGCATTACTTTGCCAGGATAGTATAAGCACCATGGCAGTTGCAACTCTTAATACTATTGGAGCGAACGATTTTCTATTTTCGAGCCAGGAATCAATTTTGGTATACCAGTTCGACTTTGAAATTCTGCTGTCTAACCAAACGCCGAGAATAACCGTAAGTAAACAAAGGGCAAGTAATCCATAGAAGAATTTTCCTTCCGTAACCTCGCCAAGCCGCAAAGGTCTGTCGGCATAACTCCCGTCGGTGAACCATTTAACATGAGCTTCCGCTTCAGGTATGCCGAAAATACCTGCAAAAATTAGAGTAAGTAAAATTTTATATGCGTTCTCCCCCACTCTCATGCTAGCTTCCAATTAGTTTCACGAAATCACAAATCTAAAAACCTGTCATCCTTGGTTTACACTTTATTTGTAAAAGAAATGTAAATGACCCCGATATACATATATTCATTATTTCTATATTACACCAATCAGAGATTTCAAAATGTAGTTAGCATTTTTATTGATTATGCTTTATTTTTGACAAATACAATCAGAATTATGAAAAAAAACCTACTTCTCGCTGCAATTTCAATTAATTGTTTTGTCATCAGTTTAAATGCACAGGGCACCTGTAACCCGGCAGGAAATCTTATCATTTACTCCAACTACGACGGAGGTGATTTCACCATCAATATTGACGAGAACATACCTGATATTCGTATCGGCTTATGTTCTTATGAAGATCTGCACGTAACCATAACCGGTGCATATGCAGCAAATGTTACTCAGGTGCTGTATGCAGGATATAACGATGATTTAACCACTAGCGTAACCGGTGTGGATGCCGGTTTGGTGGACGTTCTGGTGTATCCTCCTGTAACGTTATATGATCCGGATGGCAATGCAAATATGGTTTGTGCATATGAATGTGATACAAATTATATTCCCGGTGGTTGCAATACAGTTGATCAGGCAACGGACTATTTTATTACTGAATTAGGTGGAAGTATTCGTTACGGTTATTTTCAATATGGCATTTTCAGCGGATCTTATGATATGTCGGATGGCGGTAATTGTTGTGTGGATGCTGCCTGTTCTATTTTGGTGGATGCAGGCCAGGATCAAACGATATGTATTGGAGATAGTGTTCAATTGAGTGGAGATGGTGCATCTACTTATAGTTGGTTCCCAATCGATTTTTTGGATGATCCATACACCGATGATCCTTATTCTTTTCCAACAACAAATACCACCTATTTTTTAACCGGTACCGATGCGGATGGCTGCACAGGAATTGATACTGTAAATGTTTTTGTATCCCCTCTTCCAATAACGGATATTACTGCAAGTGGTGCAACATTAACTGCAAGTGGCGGAACAGGTTACCAATGGTTGTTGAATGGTGAAATAATACCGGGTGCTACTTCTTCCACCTACACCGCAACTGAAACCGGAACCTACTCCGTAATAGTATATTCAGCAGATGGTTGTGAAGCAATTAGTGATCAACTTGATATTTTTCTTGATGGAATTGAGGAAACATATATTTCCGATCAAATAAAATTATTTCCAAATCCTGCAGGTGAATTTATCAGTATGGATATTCGTGTATTAACCGGAGATACGCAAGTTTACATCCTGAATTCAATCGGACAAAATATTTATTCAATAAATACTTCTGTAAATTATATTCTTGAAATTCCTCTACAAACATTAGCAAGTGGAATTTACCATGTGCACATTATTAATGAAGAACATGTGGTTAGGAAATCGTTTGTGATAAAATGAGTAATGAGGAATCCTCCTTCGCTAAAGCTACGGCGGAAAAGTGAATAATGAGTAATGAGGATGCTCTGAGTTTGCCGGAACTTAATCGTCTTTATTGATTGATTTAGATTGGGTGAATGGTGAGTGGTGAGATTGCAACAATCCAACCTATAGTTTGAAGCATGGATAAAAGGCTCCAATGTTAGGAGGTTCGGACTCACAATTTACGATTGACGATTGACGAAAATGAGTAACGAGGATGATTTGTATTAACGGAAACTTTCTTTGATGGCTTTTGAAAGTTGGGTGAGTGGTGAATAGTGAGTGGTGAGAGTGCTCCGAGTGATACTTTAATTACGGATGATAAAATGTGTAATGAGATTGACTCTTGTTAGCCGAAAATACTACTTCATGAATTTTGCATATTTACTACTGACTATTTAATTCCTTTTTTTCTTCCTTAATCTTTTTGCCGATCAAGATTTTCTTGTTGTAATATAATTACAAATCCAAAAGTAATTTCTTCGTGTACCTTCGCGTCTTCGCGGCCTCGCCATCCGTAAAACTGCGTCCTGGTGACAATTACGAAAAATTCAAAATGAATATTCTAATTTAAATCCGGAGATGACCGTATCACGATTCTCGATTCACGACATTACTCGTCGGCAACGAATGCCAATGTAATTCCATCAGCAGATAATGCGAGGCGATATATTTTTTTGCCGTTTAATTCCTTTATTTCAGAGATCATTTTCCAATCCGGTACTTCCGCTTTGTAATTATATATCCAGAACTGATTATTGCGTGCCATTAAAATTTTATTATCGGTGGTCCAGATAAAATCTTCACTTATGGGTGGAATTAAAGAAATAATACTTATTCTGTTTTTATCAAGATCATATTTTTTTATCACCCATTGTTTGTCCGATTTTTTAACAATATAACTTATCGCATTTTCTCCCGGAATACGTTTGATACAGCGCCCTATATTTTTATCGATTGCGATTGTGGTTTGTTTTTTTGCATCTGCAAGTACCATGGTTGGTGGTTCGGTGACCATAAAAAAGGCGTATAATTTTTCATCAACCTTACAATAATATCCAACACTATCAATTTTAGGTAATATTACTTTTTGAGAAGTTCCGCTTTTATTAAATTCCCACATTCTCTGTGCAGAATCTTTTTCCACTCTTACAACTGTGAAAGAATTTCCATTATTTGTAAATACCGGTGAGTATTCGCTCTCGATGGTATTCGTAATTTGTTTTGTTGACTTGTCGCTGAGATCAATTGCATAAATATCCGACTGTATGCTATCTCTTACAGAAGAAAAATACAGCAATTTACCATCAGGTGAAAAAGAAGGTTGATTATCATACCCATCGTGATTGGATAAATTAATCAGCTCTGTTACTTGCCACGAACCATTATTATTTATCAACTTCGAACCATAAATTTCAAATTCAGGTAATTGTGCATTTATCGCTAAAGCGTGCAGAAAAAAAAGTGTTAAACAAATATTTTTCATAGTAAATAATTATACCCAAAAGTACAAAAAAAACCCGGTCTTACGAACCGGGTTTAATTGCAATTAACAAGGAAAAATCATTTATAGTAAAATGCAGTCAAACTTCCGTCATCTCCATATTGCTGCACCCATACCCTTTTATTGTTTTTATAAAATATCTTAAACTCCAGTTTTCCACTGTTGCTGTAAATTTTCCATTTGCCCTGTTTTTCTCCGTTTTCATAATTTGCTTTCGCAGTAATTTCCCCTTTTTCATTATAGGTAATCCAGGTTCCTGTTTTTTCGCCATCAAGCATATAACCTCTTTGAATAACATTTCCTTTCTCATCTAAATAAATCACCTCCGTTATTTCACCTGGAAGTTCTATCATTTGACTGGAAAGATCAGTGGCCACTGATTCCGGAAATTGGAGTGGGGAGCCTAACAACATTATATTTAAGATACAGCCTATCATGATATTCGATTTTATTAACACAAATATAACGCAGAGTTTACACAGAATACGCATTTTATTAATATTAAATTTACATATCCAGATGGTGCTTTTCATAATTTCTTAACATGCGGATTTACCCCTGGTTTAAAGGTCCCTTATTTACAATTAGTTTAAGGCGAAAACTGTTTTAATATAACTTGGTATAATTTCATTCCTGCTTATAAGCTCAAGAATGCAGTAAATTCAATGGTTTAGCCGATTTAATTCTTTCCACCACATATGTTGGTTTCTAATTTTTAAGATACGATAAATCGAATTATCTTTGAAAAAAATTCATATGCCTTACGAATTATCAGGAAAATTATTGGAACTGTTTCCAACGCAGGAAGTATCTGCCACTTTTAAGAAGAGAGAATTTGTTGTTGAGAAGACCGAAACGGCCAGCGACCGCGTGTTTACCGATACGATCAAATTTCAATTAATTCAGGATCGTTGCGCCCTGCTCGATACCTATAAAGTTGGAGATGATGTTAAGGTTACTTTTAATATTAAGGGATCGAAATGGGAAAAGGAAGGACGCACAAGTTACTTTGTAAATCTGGATGTTTGGAAAATGGAAAAACTGTCCGAATCATCCTCTTCACCATCTGTTAATCAGCCAGTTGTGGAATCTACCCCACTTCCTGAAGGCGAAGATGACCTTCCGTTCTAAATTTGCACGTGCAAAAAAAGGAGAAAGGAGCGAGGAGTAAGGAGTTTAAATTTCTTGCGAAATTTTTGCAAAACTTAAAAATTCCGGGTAAATTAACTGAAAAACAAAAAACACAGTACAGTAAGTTATTTGCTGCCTTACGCAGGCGTAAATCTTCTATTGACGATATCCTGATCAATAAAGAACACGATAGAGTGTTTTCAGGGATCAATTGTCTCGATTGTGCCAATTGTTGCAAAACACATTCGCCCATAATTGTACAAAAAGATATGGAGAGGATATCCAAACATCTCCATATAAAACAGAATGAGTTTGTAAGCAGGTATTTATTGTTGGATGAAGATGGAGATTGGGTTTTTCATACCATCCCTTGCCCTTTTTTACTGGAGGATAATAAATGCAGCATTTATGACGTGCGACCAAAAGCCTGTAGCGAATACCCGCATACTAACCGCAAAAAACTTTATCAAATTGCTGAACTCACTTTGATAAATGCAGAGATTTGTCCGGCAGTGTCACCAATTCTCGATGCTGTTTCAAACCAAATTATTTAAATATGAGAATACTCGGATCTATTGATCACCCAATTTTTAAAATAAGTGTTTTTAGCTGGAGCGAAAAGTATATTGTTAAAATAGAGGCAGGTCTTTTTGAACAATCATACAAATTTCGCGAGTCCGATTTCACTTCCTGGGAAGAATTGAAAGAATTTTTCACCACTTCAATGCTTGCTGATATTCATTCTACCTTCAAAAAAATGTCGGAAGATGCACAACGCGCAGCGAAGGTTTTTTCTACACGCGGCGGGATTGTTTGAAAGGGTTCTGAGTTCGGGGTTCTGTGTTCGGGGCTCTACGTTGTCGGGTGCTTTACACGTTAACAGCGACTGGCTGAAAGGGTTGAAGGGGTTCAATACGGAGGAATAACTTCTGGGTTGTCGATCCGATTGTTATTTTTTATTTTTTGATTGTTATTGGATATTTATTCAGTTTAAAACGAAAGAATATCTCCCGCCAAATTCCTCCACTTATTAAGTTATAATGATTCCAAAAGTCTCCTCGAGTCATTATAATTTTGCACCGCAAATTCCGTGACTGCCACTGCCACTGCCTACCCCTTCTTCTCCAACACCGAATCCAACAGTCTATCCACCGGATTATATGCAAATTGATACATTTTCTGATAGTATTCACCTGCCATACGATCGCTGTCAAAATAGGGATAAACATCGTGAATGCTGTTTTTAACGATCCCCAGCCATTTTTTAGGATCGTCGTAATACGCTGGAACAACCTCGTTTTCAAGCACGTTCATTAAATTTTCATAGTCGAAATTATCGATGCTTATCGAATCCATGGTATTGTGATCGGCCGCAGGAATAATAAAGCTGTTTTCTCCATGTTTGGCGAATTCCGGGATCCACCCATCCAATACGCTTACGTTTACTGCTCCGTTCATTGCCGCAGTCATTCCGCTGGTTCCGGAAGCCTCACGGGGTCGACGAGGAGTATTGAGCCATACATCAGCACCACGTTTAATTAAATAACTCAAGCCGATCTCATATCCGACCAAAACCGAAAGATTTGCACGATCCTGAGAGAATGATATCAAATCGTTAAAAGTACTTACTGCTCCATGATCAAAAGGATATGGTTTTCCCGCCCAAACGATTTGCACAGGGTATTTTGGGTTGTTGATAAAATTTAGGAAACGCTCCTTATTGCGCAACAGGAGGTTTGCTCTTTTGTATTCTGCAAAACGTCTTGCCCAAACAATAGTAAATACATTCGGATCGTAAATTTTTCCCGTTTGATTGGCAACAACCTCAAATAATTCGGTTTTGAGCTCTTTTTTAATCATAACCAAAGCATCATCGTCACGGTTAACATAAGCCTGATTCAACTCTTTGTCTGCCCAGAACTTCTTTTGTTGTGCGTTGGTGATACTAATGATATTGCAGGTTCCTTCAAAATCCTTCCACATTTCCTTGCTAACCTCGCCGTGCAACTGACTAACACCATTCGCAATTTTTGCCATATAAAGAGACGATGGTGTGTATCCAAGCATGTCGCCTTCCGTTTTTGTAATATGGCGGATCAATTCCAATGGAACTCCGCTGAAGAAACCCATTCTGCTAAGAAGATTAATATCATGTTCCTCATTTCCGGCTTTTTCCGGTGTGTGAGTAGTGAATACAACCTTTGATCTAACCTTATCAATATCTTTTAATTGGTTGAAAAGATAGAATGTCATAGCGAGTGCATGCCCCTCGTTCATATGATAAATATCGGCGCCCCCTAACATTTCAACCACTTTGGCGCCACCGATTCCCAAAATCATGTTTTGTGCAACACGCGTATTAGTATCGTGGTCGTAAAGTTTGTGTGTGTATTTTCTTATTTCCTCCTCATTTTCAGGAAAATCGGTGCTCAATAGAAACATAGGAGCCGACCCAAAAACCTCGGGAGGTAGATAATATACCTTTACCTGTGCATCTTTTCCATCGATCTGCATCGTAAATTGGATATCTGTCTGCTGCAAAAATGTATACAATTTTTTCTGGAATTGCACGGCCATGAAACCGTGATCGTCACGCACCTGGTCGTAATATCCATGTCGCCACAAAATGCCTATGCCAATCAGGTTCTGTTTGAGCTCATATGCACTCCGCATATGACTTCCTGCAAGGTAACCCAAACCTCCGCTATAAATTTTTAATGCCTGATGGATGCCGAATTCCATACAGAAATATGCCGTGCGCTGCTTAAATGCAGGATTCGCCGCATAAGGTAATTGCCATGTTTGATAATGAATCATCTGCCTGTAATCTTCTTTGAAGGGGCGAATATATACATTGGAGTAATACGATAAAAATGAGATGGTGGAAAAGAATTGAGATAATTGATAATTGATAATTGACAATTGACAATTGACAATTGATAATTTGGCACTTCTGAGCCTGGAAATCTATTGCTCTATTTGAGAAAATATCTTAAATTTGATACGCTCTTACTGTCGAAAAGTGCGGGTTCTGCTTTTTTAAATTACAGTTGCGGAAACGTTTAGGTCGTTAAAACGGAAAAATGGTAGAGCTTAATTAGAAAAAATAAATTAAAAAAATAAACTCATAACTAATTAATTTTTAACTAGTTATAAGTTTTATATACAAAATTACATTAGACATCAACATCTCCCGAAACCGCAGGTTTCAATTATCAATTATCAATTGTCAATTATCAATTCCTTATCTTCTTTTCATAGGTCTGCGATCGCGTCCACCTGCTTTCTTTTTTGGAAAATCGTTGCGTTCCTGGCGTTCATTTTGGATCTCGATGCGAACACGGCGACCACGGAAAATAAATCCGTTGAATGACCTCACTACTTTTTCCGACATGTTTGCAGGCACTTCGAAGAAGGAATATGCGCCTTTCAGACGTATATCACCAATTTCATTAGGTTTCAATCCTCCCACTTGCTTTATCATTTCCACGAGGTCCTTTTCAACCATATGGTCCATTTTACCGAGATTTATAAACATAAGGTCCGCATCACCCTTTCTTATAGAGCGTTCGCGGTTTTCACCTCTAGCCTCGCGCATATTAAGATCTTCTGCAAATCGGTAATAATTGAGAAAACGATTAAATTCCAGTGATGCGAAACGTTTAATAACTTCTTCTTTATCAAGATTTTCAAATTCCTTCTCGATCATTGGCAAATACTTGGAAATTTCTTTTTCGTCCACCTTTACTTCACGAACCCTATGAATTAGGCTAAGTAATTGTTTCTCACAAACTTCAATTCCGGTTGGCACCATCATTTTTTTGAACGGTTTTGTGAGTTTTCGCTCCAATTGTTTGATGCGATACATATCTTTTTCAGACACCAGTGCCAATGATATTCCACTCTTTCCAGCCCTTCCTGTGCGACCACTTCTATGTGTATAAAAATCGATATCATCCGGTAAATGGAGGTTAATGATATGAGTAAGATCAGTTACGTCAATACCTCGTGCTGCAACATCAGTAGCTATCAACATTTGGAGGGTGCGTTCCCTGAATGCTGCCATAACCTTATCGCGCTGCATTTGACTGAGGTCACCATGCAGACTGTCGGCGTTATATCCATCTTTTATCAAACGTTCCGCGACATCCTGAGTTTCAGCCTTAGTGCGACAAAATATGATACCGTAAATATCCGGATTGTAATCCAGGATACGTTTCAACGCCGGATATTTGTTTTTTGGTGATACGATGTAATATTGGTGTTCAATATTTACATTTCCTTGTTCCATTTTACCTGCAGATATCTCCAAAGGCTTATGCATGTATTTTTTTGATATCTGTTTGATCTCTGAGGGCATGGTAGCTGAAAACAACCATGTAACCTTTTCTTTAGGTGTGGTAGATAAAATTTCGTCTATATCCTCCTGAAATCCCATATTCAGCATTTCATCTGCCTCATCCAAAACGAGGTATTTGATCTGTGATAAGTCAACAGCCTTGCGGCCTAACAGGTCGATCAAACGACCGGGAGTTGCAACAACAACCTGAACACCTCTTCTGATGCTATCGATCTGGTTGCGGATATTGGCACCACCGTATACAGCAACAGAATTGAAATTTCTGCTGTTCTTAGCGAATAACTTAAGGTCGTTCTCAATCTGCACACATAATTCGCGTGTAGGAGCCAGAATCAATGCTTGTGGTTTTTTTGTGGTAGTATCTATCAGTTCGATCAAAGGGAGACCGAAAGCCGCAGTTTTACCGGTACCGGTATGTGCAAGGGCAATAATATCCTGCGATTCTGTTAACATTGCAGGAATAACTTCCTGTTGAATAGGCGTTGGATTAATAAAACCAAGCGCCTCAATAGCGTCCATTACTGGCTTCGATAACCCAAGATCTTGAAAAGTCTTCATAAATAATTTAAAAGTAAATGCTCTAACAGATCCCCGTCTCAATTCGGACAGGTAACGGTGATTTTGTTCCTTGAATTATAGCAGAGTTGCTGTAGAATGTGAATAAAGGTGCAAAGATAGGGGAAAAAGAGTATATAGTATATAGTATTTAGTAATTAGAGAACAGCCGAGGTGTTCTGACATTAAGTAAATCTCGTTCGACGGACAATCGTGAAGCGTCAATCGTGAATCGTGAGTAAGCTCCAACCAACATTGGAGCCATTAATTCGGGCTTCTGACTTAGGCTTCAATGGTGCAATCTCACCACTCACCTTTCACCACTCACCAAATGATTGGAAGTTTCAATCCAAGTCGGAGCAAACTCATTACTCACTTGTCCGCCGTAGCTTTAGTGAAGGAGGATTCCTCATCACTCATTCGTGAAGCGTCAATCGTGAATCGTGAGTAAGCTCCTACTAAAATTGGAGCCATTTATTCGGGCCTCAAACTTTGTGCTAAAGTGGAGTATCTCACAACTCATTTATCCTCCGTAGCTTTAGCGAAGGTGGATCATTCACTATTCAATATAATGCGCAACAATAAGCAAAGGTTCGCCGAATTTGGGTTGAAATAGATCTACGTGTTCGAAAATTTCGTTGTTGTTTCGGATAGTTTTTATGAGGAAGGAATAGGTGTTTCCCATACCCGCTTCACTATGTGGGGTATGAAGGTATGATTTGGAAGCGGTTTTGTCGATGTTGAATTCCGAAATTCTACCACCTGCTGTTTCTGCGTAATGATAAAAATTCAGCCACTCATCGCTGGGGTGTTGATCAAGTCCTGAATAACCCACATATGCAATGGCAGCTTGATAATCACCGCCTTGTAGTGCCCTGTAATATTCCTCCACATTTTTTTCAGCCCGATTCATTTCATCCTGATAGGTGGCCTGCACCAAAACCGGACTGTAAACATAGAGTTTAAATCCATCACCCTTATCAACCAATTCCAGCGAATCGTTGCTCTTTCCATCAACATAATTTACTGTATAGGAAAGTTTTACCCTTGATGTGCGGTTTTCTTTGGAAACGCTAAATCCGCTGCTTTTCTCATAAGAAGTTACACTTCCCATGCTGTTGATATTAGTGGAAAGTATTTGCTCCCAGGCGTCAGTTGTCATTTTTTCATCGGTACCACAAAGTGATGCAGCCAAAGGAACATTGCCATCCTTCAATGCATCGTAAAATTTTGAAACTGTTTCTTGAGCAGCTTTATTGTCTGCAGATAGCCCACAACCTGCAATTAATAATACAAAAAGTATGAAAATGAAAGTCTTGCTGGAAAAATTTTTCATTTGATTAGGTTTGAGAGAATGAAATTTTGTTTAACTATTGGCTAAGGTCTGTGATTAATTCTAAAAAACAGAAAACGTATTAAAAAAATATAAATTAAATACTCAGAACTGTCAGATAAAATGAAAAGGAATTTATCTCATAAGTGAAAAAACCTTTGTATACTTTTCGTTTCCTATGTTTACCATAATATGATACATTCCTATTGGCAACTCATCCACTCTTAGGTTGGTAAGCAATTTACCTGAAATAACATAATCAGTTTGTTTAATTACAATCTGGCCTGTTGAATTCAATATTTCTATCACAACAATTTCATCCTCCTGAAGCGGCACTTGCAAATCTAAATGTAAAAGATCGGTAGCAGGGTTGGGAGAAATTGTAAAATAAGTAAGCTCCGTATTCTCACCTTCCTCTTTACATGCGACAGTAAGAAGCGTATTGGAATTTTTAATACATCCGTTCGTTCCGGTCACCCTGCAATAATAGGCGCCAACACTTACAGGGTGATATTGCTGATTAGTTGCACCAGTGACGGTATTTCCATTTTTGAACCATTGGTAGAGAAATCCTTCTCCAATAGTTGCCGACAACCCGACATATGTGCATAAACTTAACCCAAAGGGCGCAGTTATAGAAACAACAGGTAAGGGATTTACTGTTACGGTTGTAATGGGTGACAATGCAAAACATCCGGAAGGGAAGTTAACCTGAACCTGATAATTACCTGATTTATGTGTGGTGTATGCAGCGGAATTTGCACCGGGTATTAAAAAGTTATTCTTAAACCAGGAATAGGTATAGCCTATTCCGTTATTAGCATTTAAGGTTACAGAATTGCCTTTGCAAATTGAAACAGCGCCTCCCTGAGAAATGGAGGCAATTGCAGTATTATCATCTGCTTCACCATCACAATCATTATCTATTCCATCGCAAATTTCCGTTATTGATGGGTTTATTGAAGCATTTTGATCATCACAGTCAAGATCATTTTGGACATATCCGGGAACGGTGTTTAAACAAGAGATGAAAGTACTGCCAAAATCTCCAAAGGCATCCTCATCCAAGTCGGCGTAATGATTTAAAGGTGTACTAATTAATTCCGCATAAAGTGAATATAAACCTGTCGAAGCAGTTTTACCTTCAACTACGATATAATAAGCGGCGTTTGGAATGCCTATAGTAAAGTTAAGTTCAGATGATGTCCCACAAAAATCATCATTTGAAGCAAGTAATTCACCCTCTGAATTTAAAAGATACAGCACCGTATTGAAATCACTTCCACAAAGTGAAATAGTGAGATCTCCGGTACAAACAGGAGTAAATTTATAATATGCATCAGGAGATGCGTATCCATAATCATTTGACCAGCAATTAGATATAAGGTTGTCCTCATTTACAATATAGGGTGAAGACAAGTCGCCAATATCAACAGGATTTGTGAAAGTATTTCCCAATGGTTCTGAACATGTTGAATTAAATATATTAATATTATCAATGTCTAACCAAAAGTGGACGGTGGGATCTCCTCCCCAAAATACCTCCATTTTTATTAATATATCGTCTCCTTCAAATTGAGAAATTGGGCATTGCATATTTGTATAAGGAAGTAAAGCATTTGTGATAGTCCCAATTTGAGTGTAACTCGCGCCGCAATTATTAGAGGCAGAAATTAATATATCACCCCACATTAAATCCATTTCAGTATTAGTGGTATCGCCAAAGTCTATGATCCTGTAATCAAATGAAAATATTGCATTCTCCGTAACAGGACCAATTTTTCTTATTGTAAAAGTACTTTCGGGGTTAGTAGATGAAATATTAGAATAAATCTGATTGGATTCCCGTGCTCCGGGATGTTTTCCAATATCAAATCCTGACAATTCCCAACCTTCAGGAATTTCCACGTTTAAATTAAAGTTCTCCGCATAGGGCATATCTGTTGATGCCAGAGTTACTGTCCTTGCTTCGAGTAGCAGATTATTCAAAGGATTCACATCGCCTGTTGTAATAACCGAAGCTGAAATATTGTATACACCTGCATAACTCATATCAAAATTTACAGGCATTTTAATATCAAGCGAAGCAAAGGCACTAATAATTCCGGTGTTGAGGGTTATTAAGGATGAATAGGAAATAGGACCTGAAACATCTACTGAAATTGTGCTTGGATTTCCAAGGAAATTTAAGGTATAAGCTGAATTGTTGTGAATTTGAAGTGTAATGGAATCGCTGCTATTAAAACATTCTGTTGATGAGGGTATTAAAATTTCCGACAACTCAACATCAATGGTTGATGTGGAAAATTCATCTGCACCGATATCGGGTGTTACAGCTCTCAAATCTCCATCAAAATCTCCATTAACCCAGGTTATGCCCATCATGTTGGCAGCCGCATTTAGTGATGGC
>JAYSYX010000446.1:0-2518 GCA_043727235.1 Bacteroidota bacterium | reverse complement strand
TGCGCATCCACTGCGTAATATGTATAAATATCGGGGTGTCCAGAATTAAACTTAAGGAAATTATTTTTTCCAAGGAATATATTTTGTCGCTTTAAGTTAATTAATTGGTTCAATTTTATATAATGAAAGTTGATACTTTATATATCCATATTTATATTTAAGAGAGTATATTTCTATAATTGGAATACCGGTATCTTTATCAATAAAATATATATTTGCAGAGGCCAAATTGTTTACATTAAATGCTTGATAGTATTTGTTACAATGAAATTTTCTAGAATCAGTATAAACTATTGTATCTTCGCCTTTATAAATTAA
This sequence comes from Bacteroidota bacterium, assembly GCA_043727235.1. GTDB lineage: Bacteria > Bacteroidota > Bacteroidia > Chitinophagales > BACL12 > UBA7236. The sequence goes on along the minus strand of JAYSYX010000446.1, from coordinate 2,200 downwards.
ATAGGGTCTCATGAATGGTTCTTTGCTAAATTCATCCATAAATTGGTGTTGGTAATATTTAATAGTGTCCGGTTTAAAAGGGTATTGTAAAATGCTAATTTTCTCACCTTTTGAATAACATTCTAGATATAACCCATCTCCCTTTTTTTGGTATGCTATAGGTTGATAAAATAGGTCCTGTAATGAATCAACTGGAGCATACTGATTATGGGTATAATCATAATATGTTAACATATGCCAATAAATACTATCATTTTTATATTCACAAAAGTGTGTATTCCTAAACGCTCTTTCTAATTTACCTGGGTAATTTATATAATCATGGAATAATACTTCATAGTCATCATTTACAGTTAACGAATACCTTAATCTAACGTTATCTTCTTCCTTAAATAATGAAGGAGTACAATTTGAAAATGCGAAAATTAATATGAATAATTTTATTGATCTATTCATCCTAGTCTTTTCTAAAAGTTTGTGTGGCCACTTTGTCATAATCCTTAACATTTGTTTTGGTATCTAAACTGCCGGGTTGATGTTGAATTGAATCTTCATTAATTTCGTCTATAAAATAGTTAACAGGTGTTCTTTTAACTGTTAACATTGTTTTTCCATCATATTCGATACTTTCACCAGATATATTTTTTAATTTAGTAACAGATTCAGGATACTCTTTATTATTCTGATTCAATGTTGAACCTGCCGTAGTAAAACTAGATGTAATTTCATCACATACAGTTTTGAAATCTCCAGAATAATTTGCTATATCATCATGTGAATTAGGATCAGCAATTTTATCTGTATATTGTTTCTTTAATTCCTCAAGATTCCCTCCCGCATAATAGGCATCAATCATGTCCCTATATTCTTGTACATGAACTGTAACTTCATGTACAGTAGTTTCCGCTACGGATTCGGCCATCAAATATCTATCATTTGCAATTGCTACATAGATACCCATTCCCGCCACATCATCCTTTGAGCCAACATAATCACTAAGTGATATATTTTCTCCACTTTTCGTTATGACATAGAGCCCAGTTCCACCATGCAAATCGGTGCTACTTGCTATAGGAACTGATGTACTAGCTTCAATTTCGCTAATCGGCATTGCAGAAAAACGCAATTCAATATTATTAGGATTTACTTCTTTTATATCTTCAAATGAATTTATTATTTGCTTAAAAGTTGTGGATGCATTTAAAATCATTCCAACCTTTGGACCACCATTTGAAAATGTTTGAACAGAAGCGAAACCAACTACTTCATTTCCATCAATGTCTAAAAGTATAATTGGATTGTTTAAGGCAAAGGAGTACGGACTAATAAAAGGATAATACGTATCCTTTTTGTCTATAGAAAACCAACGACCTAATCGAGAATCGTAAAGTCTTGACCCAAAATCCAATGCATTATTATTGCCATAAGTTTCATCATCATTCTCCATTCCATTAAATCCAAACCTATAATTTTCACTACCTGCAACCCAATTTCTCCCCTCCAGCGTCATCCCGAACGGATCATAATCTTGCGCAGCCATAACATCCGGTTCATAATATAGTACATTCCCAGTTCCGCCATTAGGAAACGAAAATCTGCTGTCCGATATAACCACTAAAACATTACCCAGATGATTCACCATTTCATACCTTTTTTCACCTAGATATCTTTTATAAAAACCATCAACTGCTAAAGTGCCTGACATATCTTTTTTTGTTTGCACATATCCTAAACGACTACTGCCGTAAATATGTTGTTCGCTCAAATACACAGAATCATAACTACCTCCACCTGTTAACACTTTTCTTGTGTAGGTTGCCATTACATTTCCCTGAGCATCCCTTGCGTAATAGGTATAAATATCGGGGCCTCCGGCATTGGGATGGTATAACTTTTTCATGATGCGGTTCCCTGTTGCATCATAGGCAAATTCCAAATAAGGTTCATCACTATAATTAGTGACGTCATCTTTATAAATCATTTTTATTTTTCCGTATACGGTCCATTCTATATTTGTTATTTTTTCTGCCACATCCAGTATCAAATTACCGATGGCATCGTAGTCATAATTTAAGGCCGACTGATCGTCCACATCAATACTTGCACCATAGGTCGTGGGACTTTCCGCATCATCTACAAACTCCAATTGGTTCGTTCCGGTGATGTAATTGTAGGTAAGATCGTCCATATCGTAAGCTGT
>JAYSYX010000445.1:0-2521 GCA_043727235.1 Bacteroidota bacterium | reverse complement strand
CCAAAAATTGTATGGAGGAATGTGTTTTAACTTCCTGAATTAAAAAATTATCAAAGTCAATTCTTTTGGAAATAAAACCCGGAGCAATTTCTCTTGCTTCATCCGTTTTTTTAGGTTTATTGCGAAAAGGGATGCTCAGTTCATCCAGATTTGGTGCAACAAAGGTTACTCCCCAACAATTGAGTTGAATGGGATCCAACGAAAGTTTTTCCACCAATTTTTTATCGTAGCGATTTAATATCTCCACCACTTTTCCACTCAATGCATCTCCACATATCTTATCACGCGGAAATACCGCTTTATCCGCCAATACACAATTAATTTTTTCTTTTGCGAGAAATAATGAAGCCACAGCCCCACCGGGACCGGCACCGAGAATAAACACCTCCGTAGTTATAATTTGAGCCATGCGGGGGCAAAGATAGTATTCCACAACTTACCCCTCGAATAACGTTCCTGCGAGGAACGTCATTGCGAGCAATCACGCAGTGATTCCGAAGCAATCCCCCCAATGTTAGTATTAGTACCCATCAAGCACCCTCCCTAAAACCTCACAGTCAAACTCCCATACCCACCAATGCCTGTAAATACCTCTTGAGCAATTAATCCTAATAAGCTGTTGGTCCCAACTTTTAATTCGAGTGAATTTCCAAATCGTTTTTTGATATCTAATCCTGCATTAAAAGAACCGTAACCACCAACATGAGCATTGGCAGAAATTGTAGTTTGAATATTATTAAATGTTTTTCCTCCCTGAACAAATATTAAAGGTTTGTAGGGCGTATTAAACATATATTGCATTCCTAAAGTAAAATACATGGAGCTTCCGATATTTTTTGAAACACTTACATTTAATCTGGATGGTAATGCCTGACTAAATATTTTTTCGCCTTTTTGAATTCCAATTATTTCTAAAAGTGAATCGGTATTTCCGGTAGCTGCGGAATCTGTTGCTGCAAAAAGATTATTTATTTCTATACCTTCAAAATGTATGGTGGAATCTCCTGAATATTGCAGCGGATCTTTATTCCAGAATACTGCACCAATGTCATTCATCATAACATTTACCGAAATTTCCGGACCTTGAAAATAAGCCTGTCCAAAAACATCAAAACTAAAACCGGCACCAGTAAATGAGCTGAGCGATGGTTTGTTTTCGCCGGAGGTATGAATTTCAAAATCGTATTCCAGATCCAGATATCTTCCGTCAGGAGCAGTGAATAAAGTGCCGTAATTTGTATTAATATCCAAACCCGATAAACCTTGCACCAAACCAACTGTTGCGCCTGCTTTAAAAGAATTATAATTATCATTAAATAATTTCATCATCCCAACCTTATATTCCATTACACTTGTTAAACTGAATTTGGAATCGGTTAATTGGGCAGTAATATTCTGATAATCGTAATTGCCGTAAAATACAAGGTGAAAAAGATCGCTGGTGAATTGACTTGATTCTTCAAAATTATATTCAATTCCCGCTAAAAAAATATTATCTGCATTGTTTTTTCTTGCCATCATAAACCAAAGTCCGCTGTAAAAATCAACTCCAATTGTATTAAGATTAGTTAGTTTATCACTGGCATTATCTTTCATTTCCTCAGTAATAAATCCTGAACCAAAAAAATTCTGAATAAAATCCGCACTGAAACAATTACTGGCAGTATACAGATCGCTGAAAGCAACAACAGCTATTTTCTTTCCCTCAATAGAAACATTTAGAGGATCAAAAATTCCAAAAATTGTGGTAGTTGCCTCATTATTTATTAAAGGCTTTCTTTTTATATCGGTGGAGTCGGGTGTGGCCTGAGCGGTAAAAATTATTAAAAATAAACTGCTAAGGATAAAAAGTTTTCTCTGCATCACTAAAAATCAGCGGTTGAAAATGTGTAATTAATATCACCTACCAGTTGTATTTTCATGGCATAATCGCTGTAAATTTTAACAATATCACTGCAATCAGGAATACTGGCGGTATTAAATTTTATGGTCGCAATTGCATTGCTTGCATTTAGTATGGCATCCTTTAAAACACCATCAACAACCTGATGTATTTCTGTTATAGCAGCTTCATGCACACGGCAATCAGCGGCTAAAATTCCGGGATTAATTTTATTTCCTCCAAAATTTAAAGAGTCTAATTTTGTTCCGAACTCATCCATGAAAACAATATTAATGGTAGCATCTAATGGAAAAGTATTATCAGCATATAAAGTAAGATTAATATTTCCTACACCATCAGTACCCGTGCCTGCATCAATTGTAACTGGAAATTCATTTTCCAAAGTTAAATTACTCGCAAAAAATTCGAGCGGCATATTTAAGTTGAGACTGATATTTAATTTACTTGTACTGATCACAAAATCCTGATAATTAAATTCATTTCCGTTTGGATTAACATGCATCACAACATCATAAAATAATTTATCGGGAAATATTTCCAATAGATCATTAATATTCGAATTATCTGAATTTAATGATATAGTTGTATAACCCGGAGCATAAGGATTATCAACAGCAC
>JAYSYX010000444.1:0-2521 GCA_043727235.1 Bacteroidota bacterium | reverse complement strand
ATGCAGCAAGACCTCTCAGATAATCTAAATTATAGAGTCGTTTCATGGGATTTTTCTACTTACCTATTTACAATACATAAGTTTGTCGAAGATAATATTTTAGTGAGAAATTATATTTGGGTTTTGAACGATCATCATTTATATTTTTTACCCAAAGCTGGCGTAGCAACATTACAATAGGAAGCCTTGATAATATTTTTTATCAAATCTTTTTTCACCGCATTTAATTCCACCGTGGTCCACCCCTGCTTACCCCAAGCGCCTTTTGCAGGATAAACTGCAGCTTTATCAAAAACACAAAATACCGATTGATCAACAGCAGATAGTTTTACAACAGCTCTTTTCTGTTTATCATCCAATGTTAAAAATATTTTTTTATTAATTCTGAAGGAGATTTTTTCAAAGTGTGGTGATTCAATACATTCATCAAATGCCAGGGCTAAGGTTCTGCAGGTTTGGATGCTTACCATAGAAACGATTATTGTGTTTGCTGATTTGAAATTCCAAATAAAAATAATTCTTCCTTTTCCTCAAACAATATCTTTTTTTCAAATTGCATCCCTATCTTTTCCAATAACTTAATTGATTTGATATTATCAGGAGTAGTTATTGCAACTATCTTATTTATTTCCAAAGATCCGAAAGCAAATTTAAGTGTAGCATAAGCAGCTTCAAATGCATATCCCACACCTGAGTATTCGGGTAAAAATGCAAATCCGATGTCAATATCTTCTAAAGTTTCTCTTTTAATTAATCCGCATAAACCTAGGGAAGTGTTTGAAGTTTTTAATTCTACGATATATAATCCCAACCCATGATCAATATAACTTTTAATTAAACGATCTGCAATATATTTTTGGGCATCGGGTATTGTCTTTACATTTCTATCCCCAATAAATTGCAGCCAACCTTTACTGTTTAACAATGACAACACAAACGGAGCATCATTTATTGTGATCTCTCTTAAATTTAACCTCTCAGTTTCAATAATATTTTGCATATTGATATTGAAATATCAAAGGTCCACAACATCTCCCAATTTAGCTATCATAACACTTTGATAACCTGCATTTTCCAGATGTGTTTTAAAACTGCTTAATGCTTCTTTGTCGCCATGTACCAAACCAATTTGCTTTAATTTATCTTTTTCCTGAGTGTGCAGATAATCTATCATTTCACGATAATCGCCGTGCGCGGAAAAACTGGACATAATTTCCACTTTTGCGTTTACCTCTTTGTATTCTCCGAACAAACGGATAGTTTTATCACCTCGTGTTAATTTTCCGCCTGGTGTATTTTCGGCACAGTATCCTACAATTAAAATAGTATTAGCCGGATTTTCTATTGCATTAAAAACGTGGTGTTTAACTCGTCCTGCATTTATCATTCCGGCAGCGCTTATCACTATACAACCCTTTACATTATTTATTTTTTTTGATTCCTCAACTGATCTTGTATAACGCAATCTTTCAAATCCAAATGGATTGGGATCAACGGTCATATATTCGAGAATATCCTTATCAAAACACTCAGGGTGTAATTCAAATATCTTTGTTGCATTTACTGCCAAAGGGGAATCAACAAATACAGGAATATCTGGCAGTAAATTTTCCCGAACCAACTGATCGAGCATGTATACAATTTCCTGTGTACGGCCAACACTAAATGCGGGAATTATAAGTTTGCCTTTTTGGGTTACACAGGTTTGATTGATAATATCTAAAAAATGATCCTTTTCCTGTGGAGCCTCCTCATGAAGTCTATCGCCATAGGTTGATTCACAGATCAAAAAATCGCAGGCGGGCATTGGATCGGGATCACGTAAAATGGGCCTGTCAGGGCGACCAATATCAGCGGTAAATCCTAAAATAAAATCCTCGAGTCCCTTGCGCTTTATTTTCAAAGTTATACTGGCACTTCCGAGAATATGCCCGGAATCTTTAAAAATCATTTCCACGTCAGGATCGATCCCAAACCACTTATTATAACCAACAGTTCGAAATAATTCCATTGTCTTTTTCACATCCTCCACATCGTATAATGGCTCTTCCGCAGGTTCATCAGTTCTGTGTTTATTGGTAAATGTGCTTTCCCTTTGTTGAATGAAAGCACTGTCGAGCAACAGGATCGCAGTAAGGTCCTTTGTAGCATGTGTTGCATATATCCTACCGTTAAAACCATCCTTTACCAATTTAGGCAATCTTCCGCAATGGTCTATATGCGCATGCGACAAAATAACAATATCGAGCTTTGCAGGGTCGAACAGGAATTTTTCGTTGAAATTTTCATATTCAGGTTCATTTCCCTGATACAATCCACAATCCATAAGGATATTGATGCCGTTTTCCAGTGTAAGCAAATGTGAACTTCCGGTTACCGTTCCTGCTGCGCCACAAAATTTTAGTTTCATATTTCTGTTTAATGATGGAAAGATAAAAAGTAAAATCGAATAATAGGATAAAAATAGATAATCCACTAAGGCTCAAAACGTTCAAAAGTTAGCAGATTAAAAAATATTCTG
>JAYSYX010000443.1:0-6295 GCA_043727235.1 Bacteroidota bacterium | reverse complement strand
ATTGAATATCTAACTGAAGACGGTCATTCCAATTCAGGTTATTGCGTCCCTTAATTTGTGACAAACCGGTTAAACCTGGCCTCACTTGGTGCCGGATCTTTTCATCAGGTGTATAATAGGGTAAATACTTAACCAACAAGGGACGAGGTCCAATTAAACTCATATCCCCTTTTAATACATTAATAAGCTGTGGTAACTCGTCCAGGGAACTGCTTCTTAGTATTTTCCCAAAACCTGTTAATCTGCTATTATCTGTATTGCTTTTTGTCGACATGGGGCGCATTGTTATAAATTTATAAATTGTAAATACCTTTTCGTTTTTACCTGCACGTTTTTGTGTGAAAAAAACGGTTCCGTTAAAAAAAATTGAACATAAAATAGCAACTAGAATCAATAAAGGCATGGACGCGATTATTAAAATTATGGCAAAACAAATATCCAATAATCTTTTTAAAAATTTATTATACATGAGAGGCAGGTTGTTGTAATTTATCCGACGTAGAATTGCTATTTCTAAACCCCAGATGATTTTTAATATGAAATAAATATTGTAATGCTAGTGTATTGCGATCAAAATATTTTTTGGCGTATAAGTATCCATTTTCGCCATGGGTTTTAAGTAATAAGGGTTTATCCAGGTAAATTCGAATTTTTTCTGCGAAATCAGTTGCATTTTCTGGTACTACATAAAATCCTGCTTGCGCTTTTTCTACAAGGTCTTTTGAAATGCCATCAATCGCCATTAAAACAGGTTTTTTACAAGCCATGTAATCAAATGTTTTATTTGAATAAACGGTTTTAAATGTTTCCACTTTTTTTAAAACAGAAATTCCCGCATCTGAAGCCAAGATAAATTTTAACACTTCGGCTTTGGGTACAGACTCATAAAAATATATATTATCTACTTTTTTTTCTTTAACCAGAGCCTGCAACATTTTCTTCTCCATTCCATCGCCAATTAAAATAAAACAGACATTTTCATTTATTAATATTTGAGCAACATCAATTAATTGAACAAGGTTATTGGCCAACCCGTGCGCTCCTACATAACACAATACTAATTGATCGGTAAATCCAAGACTTTTTCTAAATGCTTCGCGATCAAAATTTGCTAACAAATTATCAGAAAGATTAAAGTCAGCCGCATTTGGAATATAAATTATTTTATCGGGGGAAATATTTTTTTTGTTTATTAATACATCACGAATAGCTGGTGTTAAAGCATTGATCAACTTTGCCTTTTTATAGATACGCTTTTCAAGCCAATAGGCAAGCTGTATGATTAACTTATTTTTTAGTATCCCAGTATCAATTGCTGATTCTGGCCAAAGATCGCGTATTTCAAAAATAAGTGGTGTTTTCTTAAAGGAACTCAACACCCATGCAATTATAGCTACTGAAAGGGGTGGCGAACTTACTAACATTACATCATATTTTTCTTTTGTTTTAAAAAGTCCGGCATAAATACCAGAAAAGACAAATGAAAAATAGGCTTTCAATCTCCCTCTAAAACTATCATTATATGAATCTGAAACATGTGCACGTATTACCTTTATATTGTTCGCAAAATCATCAATATAGGTGTATTTGTTATTGTATTTTGGATTGCGATCTCCTTTTGCATAGTGGGTCATCCCTGCAATTACAGTAATACTATGACCTTGTTCAGACCAGATCTTTGTCATTTCATTCCAGCGCAAACCACCGGAATCACCTTTTTCCAGAAAATATTGATGTATGAGTAAAATATTCATTTTTACTTTTTGGAAATTATGGTTGTTATTTTATTAGTTGTTGTATTAAAATATATTTGGTGAATTTCTATTTTTATGCCATAACTTTCGGAATAGAATCCTGTTATATATTCAGGCACAATATTAACTCCATTTTTATCAACGGCAGAAATATGGAACAAACTATGGAAATTTTCACCTGGATTCCAGATCTGGTGCATATCAAAATTTGTTCCTGTTAGTAATTCATCTACTATTTTCCACTCTGATGTCATTTTCGATTTGTAAACCGTACGCTGCAGTGTTTGCCATTTTCCAGTTTGACGAAATGCTTTTATACGTCCGGTAAATTGATATTCAGTTTTCGACTCCTGAGTTGAACTTGTTAAACCCCTGCTTTTATAATACCAGATAAATCGTGGACCTTTTAACATTTGGTCATGATGATTTAGCATCACAGTATTGTGAGAGGCTGTTCCAAAAAAATATCTTTTTGTGTCAATATCAGAATTGTATGAATATGTGCCTCCGTCCAGCATAATATTTTTATCTTTATACCATAGATCAATATGAAGATTGTCAGCCTGAGATGGTCTGTGAGTATGCATACCGCATCTGATAAAAGTAAAAGTGTCGGTATCTCGGTAAATAAAGTAACCTCCGCTCCTAAAATTTTTTACTCCGGGGTTTATTTTTTCTTCCGTTTTATATGTGATCTTGTCATTATAACCAAACCAATAACTATCCTCGAAACGGTCTACGTTAAAACAATCAAAATCTAAGGTATTAGCAAGTGCTTGCAATTGAGGGCGAAAATCGGTGTAACTATTGTTATTTAGATCGAAAAAAAGTGAACCGTCGTTTGCACCATAATTAGGAAGTTTCCCATTCATTTGATTTGTGCATGATAAAAGGAATTGTAAGCTAAGCTTCGCTTTATCGTACATGCTGTGATGAAAAATAATATGGTTATTTTTCGCGATTGTGAAGTTTAGTGTTAAAAGTTGAACTACAATTCTATGATAATTCATTGAATACTGTAAATAACTGCCATCCTCCAGTATCTGGAAGTTTATTTCTGATTCTAGTATTTTTTTACTTTTTCTCATCCAACTCGATGATTCTTGTACCTCCGGAAATAATACGGCAAAAACAAACATAGCAGTGGTTTCTGTTATTATATGGTTGTTACGAACAAAATTTTGCGAAAAAGATAAATTATTAGCAATATGTCCAACCTGTTCATAGATTGACTGCATAATTTTTTTAAACAATATATCAGTCAACGCCGGAGCTTGTGAGTAATAATATACCGCAAACAACCAGTTTAATATCCTTAAACCAATTTCCTGACTTGAAATAAAATGAGGTCCTCGGTTGTATTTATTTGCGTCGATCCAGGATTCTATCTCATTTAATACAAAAGTTGAAATGTCTTTATTAAAATGATAATCGTACCGAATTAAATCATATAAATAGCAAAAGCGGGAATTTTCCCAAATGTATTTGATATCCCTTTGAGGATTTAATTCGTTAAATTTTGTCCAATGTAAATTTTTATCATACACATACCGGTCGATTGGATGGGTGAACCATCTGTCTGTAAGTGATTCTTGGTAGATTGTACTATGAAAATAAACCCGTTTGCCTGATAAGATGGTTTGTGCATTTAATTGGTGTTCTTGTGTTCTGTTCTTTGGAATGGTAAGTGTTTCTCGGGATTGGAATAAATAAGAATTTGTGTTTTTTAGCCAATCTGTTTTTGGAATAGGAAATTGTTGTTCCCAGTTTAATGGGTTTGTTCTTTTGGAATTTCCTAAGCTTTTATTAAATTCATAAATTGCTCTTTTAAATACAGTGCCTATACCGTTCTCATATAAATAAAATAAATATTTTGTACCTGAAAACATTATTAAGAATTATTCGGGTTTTTATTATAAAATTGATCCAACCAGCTTTGTATTGCCATAATTGAAAGGATAGTATAAGCACCATCAATTCTACCTGACTTATTATCATCAATTAATTTCAAAATCGTTTTATGGTCAAATATTTGATATTTATTAATATTGGAATTGCTCAGTCTTTCGGAGATCATTTTATCTAAATCGTTTTTCACCCATTTGCGCACTGGCCCGCCGAAGCCTGTTTTAGATCTGTTTATAATAGATTCAGGAAGATAACGTTCTGCAATTTTTCGTAGGATATATTTAGTTTTATTACCTCGTAGTTTTAAATCGGGAGGTAGTTTTGTACTTAAATTGATTAGATCAATGTCAAGAAAGGGCACTCTTACTTCAACTCCACATGCCATTCCCATTTTATCGGTATAGTTTAAATTGTGATCAACAAGAAAAGTTTTTAGCTCCAGATATAACATTTTGTTTAGTAAATTATCTTCCTCTTGAACTTTGTTTAATAGAGAGTATAAATATGTGTCCGGATTATAATCGCCTATCTTATGTTGAATATCTTTATTAAATAAATTCATATTTTCATTAATCGGTAACCATTCGAAATATCCCACCAATCTATCTTCCACTGCATCATTATTTCTTTTAAGTAATTTGTTCAGTCGCCGAATGGTAGGCTTATTGGAATCTCTGTTGCTCAAATATTTTTCTAAAATCCGAAATATAAAATCAGGAGTGTATTGGAGGTATTTATCGTATTTCAAAGCTTTATGTCTGCGATATCCGGAAAATATATCATCTCCTCCCGCACCGCTTAATAAAACCTTAATTCCCTGTGCTCTTGCTGTTTCGCAAACCTTATATACATATAATGGTGCTATATCTGCCTGCGGTTCATCCAGGTGCCAGATCATTTTGTCGAAATCCTCAACAATACTCAAGCTTCCATCTACTGTATGTAATTTAACTCCAAGATGTTTTGCAGCTTCCTGTGCATATTTAAAATCATCGGCGAATCCCTCCGGCTCGAGATCATCACTTCCTTTAATAGTAAAACAATTTAGATCCGAACCACTGAAATTTTTTCTGGCTTCTGCAACTATTATACTGGAATCAATTCCACCCGATAAAAAGAATCCTACGGGAACATCAGAAAGTAATTGAGATTCAATTGATCGTTCAAGTTCCTTATCAATGGTATCTATCCATAACGCATCGTTATAAAATTCTCTCGAACCATTAAACGGGATATCATAATAGAAAGCTTTTTTAAATGTTGTAGCATCGTTCGCAGAAACTGTAAAGAATTCCCCGGGTAATAATTTGGATACAAAATTAAACGGGGTTGATTCACCCGGCGACCAAAGAAAATTCATATAGTTTGTGAGAGACTTATAATTTAGTTGTGAGTCAAAAGAATCCAGATAAATAAGAGATTTTATCTCGGAGCTGAAGGCAAAATTCTTTTCTTTTAGGTAATAGTAAAATGGTTTAACACCGATCTGATCTCTGGCTCCAAAAAGTTCGTTTGTTATTTTATCATATATCACAAATGCGAATATTCCTTTTAGTTTTTTAAGAATGGCTTGACCATAGGTAATGTAACCCAATAAGATGGTCTCTGTATCTGACTTGGATCTGAAGGTAGCACCCTTTTTTTCAAGATCTTTACGTAAATCCCAGTGATTGTAAATTTCACCATTGTAAATGATCACATATCTCCCATTTACATCATGCATGGGAAGGTCTCCATTAGAGGAAAGATCCTGAATTTTCAGTCTGTGATTTCCTAAAACTACTAGATCGTCCTCAAATGTTTTACTTGAATCCGGACCACGGTGTTGCGATTGATAAAATGCCTTGTTAAAATTTTCTAACGATATACTCCCCTTAATTACTCCTAAAATTCCACACATGGCTTATTCAATTTTAATAATAGATTTTTCTTTGATACTCTTCACTGCAGCAAAGGTTGCTTTAGTAGTATTTACCAGTGATAAAAAAGGTGTATAAGCTTCATTGCCCGTTTTTAATATTCTGATAGCCGATTCAAATTGTTCCAAGTGTCCTTTATTTTGAGACGCTCCGGAATTCCTAAAGTTTTTAAACCCATATCCGGTTAATTTTTTGAAATTATCCAATATCAGAATTTTTTGTCCTGAAAACAATTCTATTTTTTCTTTTGGAAATGCACGATTTCCATTTGAAAAATAATTGATGGTGCCATGTACTCCATTTTTAAAGGTAAGATGTATGATGGCATTTTCCGGTATCTCTGAGCTACTATTATCAGTCGCATATACTGTACTGATATCGCTACCTGCAAAGAATGCCATAAGGTCAAAAAAATGACAAGCCTCACCAATTATTCTTCCTCCCCCAATCTTTTCATTATGTAGCCAATGTTCCGCCGGCAACGCTCCGGCATTAACGGTAATAGTAATATTGAGATCGTTATAATTTTGCAATAGTTGTTTTGCTTTTACTGCCAGGGGTGCATGCCTTCTGTTAAACCCCGCAAAAAAAAGTAAATTTGGGGAGCCTGAATATGCTTTTTCGATCTGCGATAATTCTTCAGAATTTATAGCAATCGGTTTTTCGGTAAAAATATGTTTTTTGTGTTTTATACATTCCAGGATCAATGATGCA
>JAYSYX010000442.1:0-2527 GCA_043727235.1 Bacteroidota bacterium | reverse complement strand
AACATAAACCCAATCAATTATCCGGAGGGGAACAGCAGCGTGTGGCAGTTGCAAGAGCATTAATAAATCAACCCCTGGTAATTTTGGCAGGGCAAGGGACAGCAAAATTTTTGTGGGATCATCAATATAAATATATTCCATATCATAAATTATTTTCGAGATACGACATCATGGAAATTCCGGGTTATGGTGAATTCGAAGGATATCCAAATCGCGATTCTCTTGCATACAGAAAAGTGTATGGCCTCGAAAATACGGCGACCATTGTGAGGGGAACTTTGCGCAAACGCGGATTTTGTGATGCATGGAATGTTTTTGTACAATTGGGAATGACTGACGATAGTTATATAATGGAAGGTTTGGAAAATTTTAGCTGGAAAGATTTTACCAATTCTTTTTTGCCGGCATCTTCTTCATCCATAAAAACTAAATTATTTGAATATTCCGATCTCACAAATGCCGCTGAAATTCAAAACAAATTTGAATGGCTGGGTTTATTTAGCGAAGAAAAAATATATAGTGAAACCGAAACGAATATAAAGGCAACTCCTGCACAGGTCCTGCAAAAATTATTGGAAAAAAAATGGCAGCTCGAAGAGAAGGATAAGGACATGTGTGTGATGATGCATTTGATGGAATATAAATTGAAGGATCAAATCTATAAGGTTCAATCGTCGATGGTGGTTATTGGTGAAGATAGTCTGCATACCGCAATGGCTATGACAGTGGGATTACCTGCTGCAATTGCAGTTAAAATGATACTGAACGGAGATATAAAAAATACCGGTGTGGTTATTCCGGTACAACCTGAAATATATGATCCCGTGTTAGAGGAATTAAAACTCGAACACGGGATCGATTTTGAAGAAATTACTACTCTTTTGTAAATTAGGATCTGGAAATACAAATTGTTTTTGCAATCTTATCGTGTAGTGCTTGCCTTTTCTTATCAAAGGCTACAAATAATACAGAGATAAGCAACAGTATTCCAGTAACCATCGCAAAATTACTTTGATGTTCCTGCTGGAACTGACTGGTTTCCATAAATCCGGTTACATCCTCAAATCCTTCGGTTTGAAATAACATTACGGTTGTCATAATTCCTACTATTGCATTTATTATGTACAATGAAGCTCTGGTCAGCGACAATTGCATATTCATTGGTTTGTTATCATCAGTAACCACTTTTATTTTCATTGCACGTTTTCCAATGGTTGCTCCATATTTTGCTTCCATATATATTTTATAAATTAAATATACAAGGCTAAGTACTATTGCCAAAGGTAAATTTTTTATGGACATACTATTGTAATAACTAAATCCATATACAGGAATAAAAATAAGGAAGTCAATAAGTGTTGCGCCAACTCTTTCCCAGAAGGAGGCGAATTTAATTTGTTCGGTGTAAACTTCGGGTTGATCGAGTATTTGATTTTCCATAGTGTTATTTTTTTTCAAATATATAAAAATTTGAAGAAATCGAAATGGACCATATTGTTAACATTTACTCACCCTATAGCAGAGCTCCTGCGTCGCTCGCTACAGGGTGGATTGGAGATTCGGATCAGGTAAGGATGAGGCCTTATAACTTTAATTCTTCTCGAATTAATTCTCCATATCTGAGCAGTGTCCCCTCAGAGTCACGCGTAGCGGACTCTGTGGATTGAAGGTTACAACTTTAATACATCCCGCATGAATTCACCAACTCCCTCTGTCGCATTCTTAGTAATAAAATGAAAATTACTTTTCCTGTTCATCTCCGGAATTTCCGGATTAATTATATAAACAGGAATATCATAAGGCGCATAATGCAACAAGGAAGCTGCAGGATACACTACCATACTTGTCCCGATAATTACTAAAATATCTGATTTTTCAGTGAGCGTAATTGCTTGTTCCAACATTGGCACCTGCTCGCCAAACCATACAATATGCGGACGAAGTTGACCTCTATCAGGAGCAATATCCCCTAAATTAATATCACCCGGGCAATCAAAAATAATATCCTCATTTTTAACACTGCGCGATTTAAATATTTCACCGTGTAAATGCAAAATATTTTTGCTACCTGCTCTTTCGTGGAGGTCGTCGATGTTTTGTGTTATTATTTGAACCTGATGATGTTCTTGTAATGCAGCAAGATCGAAATGTGCTTTATTTGGCTTTGCATTTTTAACTGCTTTTCGTCTTTCGTTATAAAATTGGAGCACCATTTTCTGATCGCGCATCCATCCCTCGGGTGATGCAACATCTTCCACTCTATAACCCTCCCATAATCCTCCGGCACCTCTGAAGGTTGGAATTCCACTTTCCGCACTGATGCCGGCTCCGGTTAATACTGTTATTTGCATGGTCTGTTTTATTTCCTCAAAGTTCGAATATTTCCCGCAAAGATCTGTGGCTTTTAAAATGGTTCCTCGCAGGGTGTGTTGTGTTATTGGGGTAAAAAAAGTTCCCCGCAGAGCACGCAGAGGTGCAGGGGCCGCAGAGTTTGTAGTGTGTGTTATTTTTTTTTACACAAAAAAAT
>JAYSYX010000441.1:0-17911 GCA_043727235.1 Bacteroidota bacterium | reverse complement strand
TGATGTGTTGTCAATAATTTTCCTGAATCCCAAATGCGCAATTGAATTCCACTACCAGATAAATTTAATCCCGCTCCACCACCTATCCATACTTTATTTGCACCATCCGTTTTTGCCGAATTAAGATTATCAGTAGTGTAATAATGCGGAAAACCATTTATTAAATTATGAATTTGTGTAAGTCCGCCATTTTCTGTCGGAAAGGATATAGGCATATTATTTTCCTCTGCATATTTTACAGCAAGGTCATACCCGATCTGATATTTGATGGCCTCCCTTTTCACCGAATCAAGCAAAGGCTGATCAACTGTAATATTTTGTGCAGAAACTGCAACGGGCACAAGCAGAAGTATTAAAAAATGTTTCATACAGTAGTTTAGGTAATGTAAATGTAGGAAAGTTTGGGGGGATGTAAAAACAGACTGAATAATAACCCCTATTTTTCAGGATATCCATTCTCTAACCAACAACTTAGTTTGGTTATTTCATCAACAGTGAGTGATACATTTCCTTCCGGTGGCATTATTTGAAGATGGATAACAAAGATTTGGAAGACGGTATTTTTAATGGATGGTATTAATTCTTCATAACTGGTAAAATCTCCGATATGTGCTGCGGATTGATGACAACCGCATAGTGAACATTTATTCTTTATGATAGATTGGACAGTATTTTCATAGGTAACAAAAGGAAAAACGGAATCGCAAACAGATGTTTTATGATCGTATTTGCAACCCGTTAACCCTAAACATGAAATCATACTTAAGAAAAAATATTTCATTTTAAAACAACAAGCGGATACGTTTCGTAACTAACGTCCATAAATATTTTTACAAAATAAATTCCTTCTGCAAGTGAGCTGATATCTATATCGGAAATATTATTATTTGCTGCCGTGCTATTAGTTCTATTTTCCAAAATTGCGGATCCGTTAATATTTAAAATTTCTCCTTTCACAGTATAGCTAATGTAAAATTTAATGTCTCATAACGTAACATATTTAAACGACCGCACTATTATTTCCTGTTCCAATCCATCAGTTGGTGCCAAATTTATCCAAGGTAGTATCCAAAAATTAATTCTTGCATTTGTAACTTCACCAGGTCCGGGAATTACTATTGGTTCGGAGGAATTTCCATTTTCGTTTTTTACTCGTGGCGGATTGTCGAGGTCGAAAGACCAGTATGCAGTTTGTCGCAATGGATCAATTTTATCTCCCATATAACTTGCCCAGGTAATTAAAGTGTCGGTCCATGTGAAGGTATGTGTGGTTACTCCAATAAGGTCACCCGGGTTCGTAAGGGCATTATAGGATCTCTCAGGATATGTTGGACCAAATGCAACGGGTTGAACAGAATAATGTAATGTTGTTGCAAGATCAGCATTTCCCCATTTAGAAAATTCAATATCAACTTCACTGTTAGCCTGAGTAAAAAATGATTCATTATCCCATGTAAATAATCCAACTACAATATTTTCCGGAATATTCTCTAGATCTGCCTGTACCACCCAAGTATAAGTTCCGTATCCCATAGTATCCCTGCCAACAACCTCTGTGGAATACCATTTATCATTGTGTTCAGCAATTCGCATGTGCAAATATCCATTTTCATCAACAAAAACATCTTCATAATAACCCGAAAAATAATTAGGACCGGGCCCAACAGCGTATTCATTTATTTTAATATCCCAGGTGTACCCTGAAAAATAAACAACATCGCCAATGCGACCCAACACGTCTTCTGGCGCAGATTGTTCGCAACCGTTCATTATTAAAAATAACATTCCGATTAATAATATTTTTTTCATGTTGTTTATTTTGAAAGATAAAATTCAGTTTTTTGATCACCGATAAAAACATCAAACCAGCCTTCTTCAGTAATCCATTGCAGATCTTTTCCAACAAAAGCAAGATCTTTTCGACCAATGGTAAATGTTACCTTTTGTGATTGCCCCGGTTGAAGCATTATTTTTTCAAATCCTCTTAACCTTTTAACGGATGGTGTAATGCTTGCAAATCTGTCGGCAATATATAATTGCACTACTTCTTTTCCTGCAACTTTTCCCGTATTGGTAATATCAACTGTAATAACAATATTTTCGCTGTGCAGGGTGGAATCTTCAGAAATTCTGATGTTGCGATATATAAAATTGGTATAACTCAATCCATACCCAAATTCCCATTGCGGATCAAATGCTGTTCTTCCGAATTTTACGTCCAAAGTTTCTGTGTGTTTATGATCGTACCACAACAACGATGCTTCATAACGAGGATATGTAAATGGCAATTTGCCGGATGGATTTACATTTCCATAAATAATATTTTCCAGTGCAACTGCTCCATAATCTCCCGCCTCATATGCCATAATAATTCCATCACACAGTGGTTCAATATCGTTTACAAGTAAGGGTCGGTTTACTACTAAAACAAGTATTATAGGTTTTCCGGATGCAGCTAAAACGGTTAATAATTTTTGTTGTTCATCAGGCATAGATAATTGATCAATATCTCCAACTTTTTCTGTTGACGGTTTCTCCCCTAAACACATTATAATTACTTCTGCATTTTTTGCCGCATCCAATATTTGTAAAGTGCCTGCTTCTGATCGCATTAAATCAGAGGAAAGATATTGCGAATTAGTAAATGCCTCTTTTATTGTTAATTTAGTATCATCATTCCATGTGGTATCAAAACCTTGCCATGTTCTGGTCCATGCTCCGTTTAACCAGGTAATACTATTTGCAGCAGGTCCTGTAATAAAAATATTTGTATTTTCGCTCAAAGGCAAAAGATTATTTTTATTTTTTAGTAAGGTGATCGATTCTTCTGCAGTATTTTGACTTTCTTTTGCAAATTCAGCGGATCCAAATTGAGAATAACTAAATTGGTTTGGAGTGAAGGGGTTTTCAAATAAACCGAGATCTTTTTTTAATTGTAAAATTCTTCGTACTGAAATATCTAATCTTTCTTCAGTTATAGTACCTTCTTTCACTAATTCTATTAGTAGCGTAGTAAAATTATAATCATTTGGAACCATACACATGTCAATTCCGGCATCAACCGACATGCGTACGGCTTCTTTTAAGGTTGGTGCAACCATGTGAATATTGTTTAGTTTCATGATGTCTTCCCAGTCGGTAACTGCAACACCTTTGAATCCTAATTCATCACGTAATAAATTGGTTAGTATATCTTTATTGGCATGAACCGGTATGCCATTTAACTCACCACTGTTGATCATTACCGTAGCAGCACCCGAATTTATTGCAGTTTGAAATGTTGGAAGAAAATATTCGCGTAATTGAATTTCATCAATGTATACCGGCGTTCGATCTTTGCCTGTTCTTGGCATACTGTATCCGAGAAAATGTTTCATGCAAGCTGCTACAGCCACATATGATGCTAAATTGTTTCCCTGGTATCCTGAAACTGCAGCTTCCCCCATTTTTTGTGCAAGTAGAACATCCTCCCCATAGGTTTCAAAATAACGAGACCAGCGTGGATCTCTTCCCAAATCTAATACGGGAGAAAAATTCCACGAAATTCCACTAGCCCGAACCTCATATGCTGTAATTTGAGCAGCTCTTTTAATCAGTGCAGGATTCCAAGTAGCTGCTTGTGCCAATGGTTGAGGAAATAAAGTGGAACCCAGGGTATAATTTGCTCCATGTATCGCATCAATTCCGTAAATTATTGGAACCTTTAATCTTGTATTTTCAGTTGCCACATGCTGTATCTCTTTAATTATGGTATGCCATTGCTCGAGGGGATAAGCATGACCACCACAATTAAGGATGGAACCAACGTGATATTCAACTAATGCCTTATTTAATTTAGCCCTGTCGATATGATGAGGTTCTACAAGTTTGAAGATTTCACCTTCGCACACAACATCAAGATTTAGTTGAGTCATTTGCCCTACCTTTTCTTCTATTGTCATTTTGGACAATAAAGACTCAATATCAATTTCTGATTGTGCTGATAGGTTTGAAATACTTATAAACACAATTAAAAAAAAGAAAGGTATTCTCAATAATACATTTTTATTTGATCGAAGATTCATTTGTTATTTGCATTTTACCCCATAATTGCGGAGAATTATGAAACCCTTCATTATATGGATTATTCCAACGGAATTGTTTTTCTCTTCCTTTTATTTGATCGCCCGCATCCACTGCTACCTCAATGCCATAAGTAAAACCAGGGAGAAAGGCGGATGTAATAAATTGTTGTAAAGGAATAGATGCTTCCAATTGATAACCTGAATTCGTTGTTTTGGTGATGACAGTTCCTTGAGCAAATTGTTGCATTCTCCAGTTCCATATTTCCGGTGTTTTAGTTGCGCTAATTCCTAAATGTTGGTCGGAGAGGAGGAAAGTTTTTCTCGTTAAAGATGCTTTCGCATTTGTAGAAAATGCAATTTCTATTGCATCACCATTCCAGATATCTTTTCCTTGCTGATTATTTTGCAGAGGAGTTTTGTCAATCACATCAGCAAATATTGTAATGGTGTTTTCTTGAAGACTTATCCATACTTTTCCATTTTCTAATACAAAGGGTTCTGCATTGTAATTTATGCTGTCAAAAATTCCATCAATAATAGGAGGGGAATTATG
This sequence comes from Bacteroidota bacterium, assembly GCA_043727235.1. GTDB lineage: Bacteria > Bacteroidota > Bacteroidia > Chitinophagales > BACL12 > UBA7236. Next base: position 13,294 of record JAYSYX010000441.1, on the reverse strand, counting down.
AATTGCAATATTTATTGTCTTGGATTTAATTGTTTGTCCAGGAACTATGCGCACTTCATCCAAATATATTTCTCCTTCCGATTCAAATTGTATAATTAGATTTTTTAGGTTGCTGATATCTGCATCAAATTGTGCAAGATCAAATGCAGCTAATGGAATTTGAACTTTTGTCCAGTCCTCTGTTATTTTTTGGCCTTCAATATAATTGGAAAATACACCTGCCCATGCCTGGCCTCCGCTATAGTCCTCTAATGCCATAGCCCAAGGTAAACCGGTTTGAATGCCCTTTGGTGAACGAACAATAAATTCGATTGCTGCATTGGAATATATTTCCTGTAAATTTTTAGCATTCCATCCATCCCAACCAATTCCCATTCCTATCCAAATACACCCACCAGATGTTTTATTCCATTTTAAATATAAGGCTCCTTTTCCAATGGCTCGTTCATCAAAAACATTTTCTATCTGCAAACAAGAAGTGTCTTCTGTAAACCATATTTCACTACTCAGATAATCCTCAAATATTTCTAATGCATATACATTTTCTATATGCGGTATCGAATCGACAGTTGTTATATTTTCGTATAAACCAACGGGCTTCACTACACAGGACCATTGACTCGAAAAAACTATTCCGCAAGTAATGAATAAAAAATATATATTACCACATTTTAATGTCATGGTATAAATGGTTCGTTTTCGGTAAATAGTATAAGATCCATCCATGCTTTTGCATATCCCGATACCGGATTAGCGAGCATTAATACAGATATCATCTGTAATTTCTCCGGTTCATAAACTCCATTGCCAATTGGATCGGATGGCACTCCATCAATTAATGTTGGAAGATCGGAATATTTGCTGCTTATCAACTGCCATCCATCTTTACCCGTTAATTTTACTTCAAAAGAAAAAAGATCTTCTGATCCGGCTGTATAAACTCCATCAACATTATCGTCTTCCTTAAATTGAAATAATACAATACTATTAGTTAGCCCGGGGTATTTAGCAAGCATCACATTGAAAAATACATTATTCGGATTGCTGTTTAAAGGAAAAGTACTGGCCCCGTAAGCCGAAGCAGGAATGTCTATTAATCCAATTAACCAATCCCAATCCACTGCTCCTGCCATATTGTAATAGCTCATGCCTTGTGCGGCGATTTCTTCATCGGTAATAATAAAACTCATATCTGCACCTGATTGAATAAACGTAGTCCATCCGGGATTCAACACTCCCTCAAAATCAGCAATTAAAAAACCATTTATTGTTTTTGTACCAAGAACATTTATTGAGCTTGTTAAACTATCTACTTCATCGCTAATTGTCAATAAAACATTGCAATTTTCAACACGAAACATCGGCAGTGTTGTTGTTGTTCCTGTCCAGGTTGCGTTTGTTGCATCTAATAATCTGGAAAAACCCTCTAAAATATATTTCGCACCTGATTCCTGACCAATTATTTCTAATTTCCAGTTTACATTTTTCGAGAATTCGGCAGTGCAATAAATTGTTTGTCCAATAGAAAAATCAACAGCGTTACTACTTACACTCAAACTGTCGATGATAAAAAAATCACCATATATATCGTTGAGTGCAGGGCCATCAAAGGTATCGTTATCCTTTATACAGGAAACAATCAAGAGGAGAGATGCATAAATTGGTAAAAATATTTTTTTTCTCATGATTAGAATTTCATTGAATAGATTAAAGCAAAATTATTGATGGTATACGAAGGTGTAACGTCTAATGGGTTGTAGTTGTTTAAATTAAATTGATTAAACTGCCCCATAAGATAGGTTTTTTCTGAAAAATTCCACCTTGCACCTGCACCCCACATTTGTTGATCACCGTCAACAGGGTATTCTGTAAAGTTTATTATTTCGTCGTATATGTTTACTTGATTTATAAATTCAAATCCGGAATAGCTGTGTTTTTGGATTCCAGCCAAAAGTTCGAGATGCGATACTATTTCCGCCGATATTCCGACACTTATCACATCGGTTTGAATATCCACATCCGGCACACCCGCTTCACCTGATCTGTTGGTTGCATCTTGCCGAAAGTCTGCCTGAAAAATAATGTCCTTTTTTGATTTTATAAGCTTCCCAATCTCAACTTCAACTCCTGCGGAAATACGGTTGAATTCTCTTTGAATGAGTGTACCTTGACCTCGAATTTCTGTTTGTGCCAGGTAAGAGGTGTTTAATTTAACGGCTTCATTCCAGCCCGCCCAATTTAACCCCGTTTCAAAACCTTGCCGGTTAGGTGTTGCGTCACCAAAAGGAGTTATATTATCATATTTAGGATCAAAAGCCATCAACCCATCTTGTAATTGTAAATTGTAGAGTTCAGATTCCCGTAAAAGATCAAAAGAAGTAAGTCCACGCAAGATCTGATCATTTGTTATCCTTTCAAATGATGCCGGATAGGATTCAAAATTTATACGTTTGGTTTGTGCTCCGGGACTTCTGAAATCCACACCTACACTTTTCATTTGCAAAAATATTTCTATTTTCCATGGTAAATATACCGCACTGATCTTTGTGTCGAAAAAACCATCGTTTAAAACAGGAGTAAGTGAATCGTTATATAATTCCAAATTTGATCTTCCTGTTTCACCACTCCAATTAAATTTCCAATTGGTTAAGGAATATTCTCCATTTGCATTAATTGTGGTAACCGGATTTTTTAATTGTTGATCTGTTGTTGCTGTACCGGCAAAATCATATAGGTTGGTATAATTAATTCCTATATTGAAATATTTACTTTGGATAACGGACATGTTGGCTGCGGAAAATAATCTATCGGGAGTACTACTTCCATTTGTCACGGCAATGCGACTGGTAAATAAATTCCAATTTATTTCCTGAACATATTTTTTAATGAGAATTCCAAAATCTACTGCTGCACCTTGTTGTCTCCAGGTGTTATCATCACTATAAAAATTATCGAAATTTAATTGGTCAGATAAATGTGAAAATACTGCAGGGGTGAATGCAGTTAATTCCGCATCAGGATTATAAAAAGTATAGGGAGTAAGTTTATAATTAATATCGCCGACCTGATATCGCACAATCTCTTTTATTAATCCCTTTACATACAGTTCGCGCACATCAAAGGTTACACCTGATCCCCAAAATCCACCAAAATCATTTCGGATGCGCACCATACTTTGTATCTCAATATTTTCACCCGGTCTTATATTCATTCCGAGATCAACAAGCGTATGTGAAGCTAAACTTTTTGGAGCAGTAATAGTATCCGGTTCGGGAAGATCCTGCGATAAATTATCCATAAACGAAAGGGTTCTTGCCATTCCGTTTAATGTAAATTTTTTGATCTCCGTTTGAGCGTGCATAAATTGAATTGTGCAACACGAAAAGAGTATTAAGACTAATAGTTTTATTTTTTGCACTAGAAAAATATTTTTAGTTCAACAATAGTTTCTTGATTTCTAAATTTATCATCAGCAAAACTCGCATCTTCAAATTTTGACCACCGATTACGCACATATAAAATGGCATTTCTTCCCAGATCAATATCAATTCCGGCACCATATCCGTTTCCTGTTTGATTTCTAGGGCGCCTGGTTTCTTCATCAATGTCTGTTTGGTAATTTCCTAAAGTTCTTTCATATCCTATATAACATGAAAGTACCAAACCATTTGTAATATTGTAATACATTTCCAATTCACTTGCGTATTGTCTTATATATGCTTCTTCAGTAACAACAGGAATCGCAGACCAGTTTTTTTGAGCACTACTGTAATATCCCAGAAAGAAAATATATAAAGGCCGATTAAATAATTTTGATTTAAATTTTAATTGTGGTTCTAAAACAGAAAAATATTTTTTATTAACAGCTATTCCCGAGCTGTCATCACTCAGATTTACAGTTTCATAAACATCTCTGAAAATAACGGAATATCGATCGTAAGGGCCTACATTAGAAGGATAAGCAAAACGCCAGAAGCGTGATCTTGTTAAACTATTTACAGGATGGGTGTAAGTGATAATGTTTGATGCTGCAATAATTTCTCCCGTCATACCGAATCCAATATTATAAGAAAATTTATCCCATAACTGTTCTATATTTAAATCAAGTCCCTGCCTATTATTAGAGAGTTGTCCCATGCGAAGCATTGAACTACCGGATTGACGTAAAACAGCGTTACTGCCAATTGAACCGGCGGGAATGGTATTCGTTGTAAATTCTTGAACACTACTGTTTAGAAATACTGCATTATTATTAATAATATCGGGACTAATTCTAAATCCATGTAAACTAAAGGTTGGAATATTTTTTTGTTGCGGGCTTGTAATTGTTGCGCTCATTAATTCTCCCCAACCTGCATTGTTTATGGGACTAAAATAATTAGCAGCTCCTGTTTCAAGGTGTAAACCAAACTTAAAAATAGTTTGTGCCATTTCGAATGTGAATTGGTTAGAACCAACCTTATCAGTTGCAAGACTATCAGAATAGGTTAAACTATGTAATGTATTAATTGCCAGAAAAGCATTCTTATTTTGATTTTTAACTATCTTTCCTCCATAGGTAATATTAGGTGTATTGCTAAACCCGCCGTTTATTTCAGTTTTTCCAACCAACAATTTAGCAGCCATATCGCCGGGCAATTCTGTCGCATCCAGAGCAAAACCTTTAAATGCTTTATTTCCCCAACGCGCATCCTGATCAACCGCGCCTTCGTTGAAATATTTATCATAACGTGTTGAAACTGAATTTGCAATCGGGTCCCAGGGGTTTCTTTCAAACAAAGTGAAACGATTATAACCTCTGAAAGATCCCAAAGTGAGATCTGAAATATAATGCCACTGAATTCCACCGGTGCGAATTGTAAAGGAACCGAAAGGAGTTTCATGTGTTGCTTTAAAGTTAATTCCAAGATTTAATATTAAGCTTGAACCCAACCTTGTTCCTGAAAGAGGATCCTGAACTGATGGGCGCAAGGAATCCACTACTTGTTTTCCATAAGTTGCACCTAAATTGCCATTCAAATATTGGTAGGTATAAATATCAAAAGCCCAGGAAGTTTTTAATGTGGGTCTGCCCGAAACATTAAGTTGAAAAGTAGGGAGCTGACTATCATCACCAATAAATAATTGATTGACCGGAGTAGTTTGCCCACTTGCCGTATTTAATAAATAAGGGATAAAATTTCTTGTTTGGGTGCCATAAAAACGATAAAAACCTGAAACAGAAACGCGATATAAGGCTGCAGGAACTTCTTTTGGAAATACTCCGATACTTTTGGAGGTGGATGTATTAACAGAATCTGATTGGCCGTATAAACAAATTGGAAAATATATAAAAAAGCATGCAATAAGAAAACTAAATGAGGACCTAGAACCCAACCTTACCCAATTAGGATTGCCCTTAAATTTAGTTTCTTTTATTGTTATCATATTTCTATGGAAAGAAAAATTATAAATCAAATTTACTACTTTTTGTAATTTTTACAATTAGTGCTGTTAGTTTTTAATAATACCTTAAATATTTTATTCTATAATGTTCTTTTTTTAAATGATACAGCCTGGCCACTTTTATCTTCCGCTGTTGGGGGAAGCACATAAAATGGAATGTTTTCATATGCATAATGTCCTTTATTATCATATATAAACAAAAATAAACGATAAGCACCTTCTGCATCAGGAGCCTTAAATTTTAATGTATTCTTTTTTATTCGCATGGAGAGGCCTTTCATGGAAGGTGGTTTGGATTCCGCATCACCACCTGATTTAATATCCTGACTTTCAGAAACCACTTCCCAATGGTAACGCAATTTGTCATTATCTCCATCACTTGCAATTGCTGAGGCATTGGAATTGGAGAATGGTTTTAACAGAATGGAATCTCCTTTTTGCCAACCATTCAGTTTTACAGAAATAATTATTGGCGCAACATTTAGTGGTTCTTTTAAGGTCCAAATCCGTTCAAGTTCATCAACTGCCGGTGATGATAATCCATTTTCATTAAATAGTCCATACCATGTTGATGTGGTTTCCTGTTTTTGTCCCCATAGAAATACATAAGATCCAATACATCTTTGTGTATCTCTCATTATATATTTAATATATCTTTCTTTATAACTGGTTGCTTTTTCAGTACTGTTTTGTTCTATCGCTGCTCCCCAAGAAGTTTTCGAAACCTCCCAATGTCCATTAGGTCCCCATTCTGTTATCATATAAGGTTTGTCCCATTTTGTAGTTCTAATTTTATCATATACAGAACCAAGGTCACCATATGTGTTGATTCCATAGATATCAATTGCAGGAGCGCGTTCCATTATTAATCGCACCTCTGCAGTATCCAATCCTGCTGTTACGGTCATAGTTGGATGGTTAGGATCAATTTGGTGTATCATGGTTGCAACATCATTCACTGCATACCATACATTAGTATTTGTATAAAACAGATCTACTTCGTTGCCCACTCCCCATGCTAATAAAGCAGGATGATCTTTATATTTTTCAACAGTTTGCCTGAAATAATTTAATTGTTGTTCAACCTTTTCTCTGTTATTATAATCAAATCCATGTCGTTCATGTTGCATCCATAAACCCATAAGTACTGTAAGGCCCAGCGATTGTGCTTTATCCAGTAATTCGTCGGCATTATCGGTGCTCCATGTCCTGAATGAATTTGCTCCAATGGAAATAGCCTTTTCCAAATTTTCACTTCCACCTACACCATTAACTGGATATGGTTTACCATCTCGATAAAGCATCCAGTTTCCATTATCATCCTGTTCAATCGACACTGCGATTGCCTGTGATCTCAAATCAGTGCCAATTAAAATGATCAGGCATATTAAAAGTAATAATCTCGCTACTAAAACACTACCGATTTTTTTCATTCTTGTTAAATAGTTTTTTATTAAATTTATATAACCGGGAAGGTCTGTGTGGAACATCCGTTTGGTATTTATTTGTTTCTTCCACGTAACTAAATAAACTTGTTTTTTTTCTGAAATTACCTTTATCAAATTTGGTATCAAGAATCACTTCAAAAAATGATTGAAATTCGGACAAGCTAAATTTTGATTGTAATACCCTATTCCATAATGGGATTTGCAATGCATTAGCCTTCAGTATATTATAGGAATAATCGATAATATTTCGGTGATCAAAAGCAAGTTTAGGGAGGTTCTTTAAACTGTGCCATGCAGCCTTTTCAGCCCAAAATGCAGCCTTGGGATTAAAGTCTTTTACGTTTACAAGTGCATAATATGCAATGGTTATTACTCGGCCCAATGGATGCCTTTTAACAGCACCAAAAGTATGTACCTGATCAAATTGCAATTCCGGTAAGCTTGTGAGATCTTTTAATATCCTCACCGCCGCTAAATCCGGATCTTCATCTGAATATACAAGATCACCCGGTAATGCCCATAAACCTTTATAAGGTTCAGCTCCGCGCCGGATCAACAAAACTTGCAGCTCATTTTCCCCTATCCCAAAAACCACACAGTCTATAGAAACCGCGCTTTTAAAAAAGGATTCGATTGGAATTGAATATATCTGATATTTTGTAGCTCTTTTGATAGGTTTATTCGAATTTTTCATATTGTAGTTGATACTACAAATGTAAGAAAGAATTTATATCTCACTATTGATTTTAAAAGGTGACTTAAGTCTTTTTGTTATTTTAACAATAAGCATACTTTTGTAACAAGCTTTTGTATTGGCCTATATCTCGGGTTATACCAAAAATTGTCAATTATGAAAATGGTGTGCCCCGATAGTTTTTGTGTAGCGACATGTTAAACAAAAATTACCATTGAAAATAAATTTATTAGGCTTTTTGTAGATATTACAAAAAGTAAGTAGTTTTACTATATAATTTAAATTTTAAAAATTAATGATCATGAAACAAATTTTTACTTTATTACTGCTGTGCACCTTTGCAACCGTAGCTGTTGCACAGACCTACAGCGTTACTTTTCAAGTAAATATGAACGAGGTAGCGGCTCCGTTCACCACACCTGAAGTGAACGGCTCTTTTAACGGTTGGTGTGGTGGTTGTGCGGCAATGAGCGATCCGGATATGGATGGTATATGGTCCATAACGATCATGCTTGATGCAGGTACTTATGAATTTAAATATGCGTATGATGCTTGGGCAGGGCAGGAGAATTTGACCCCCGGAGATCCATGTACTATTACAACTGACATTTTCACTAATAGATTACTTACCGTTACAGAGGACGTTGTTATGGATCCTGTATGTTGGGGAAGTTGTGAGAATTGTGATGGTGTTGTATTTACTCAAATGGACCTTCCTGTTACTTTTGAAGAGGCTGGAGTTGAATATGGTTTGATCGGATTTGGAGGAGCAGAAGCTTCCTCCATTATAGCAGATCCTACAGATCCGGGAAATACCGTTGCGAAAGTTATCAAATCTGCTACGGCAGAACTTTGGGCAGGAACAACAGTTTCAAATCCTGCAGGACAAGGTTTTGCAAGTGAAATTCCATTTACAGATGTAAATACTACTCTGTCGGTGCGCGTTTGGTCGCCTGATGCCGGGATTCCGGTGCGTTTAAAAGTAGAAGATCATTTAGATCCCACACATTCTGTAGAAACAGAAGCTATAACCACCATTGGTGGGGGTTGGGAAACACTTGTTTTTGACTTTGCCAATGAAGCTCCGGGAACAGCGGAACTTAACCTTGCATACTATTTTGACAAAGCTTCAATTTTCTTCAATTTTGGTACAACAGGGGCTGTGGGAGGTGAAAAAACATACTACTTCGACGATATGATGTTTGGAGGTGGTGGTGATCCGATGGTTTACAACGTTACCTTCAAAGTAAATATGAATGAGGTTGCAGAACCTTTTACAACTCCGGAAGTAAATGGTTCATTTAACGGATGGTGCGGTGGTTGTAATCCTTTATCGGATGATGATGGTGATGGTATTTGGGAAACAACTTTATCAATAACTGAAGGCTCCTATGAATTCAAATATGCATATGATGCTTGGGCCGGCCAAGAAAATCTTACCCCTGGAGATCCTTGCACTATCACACTAGGTGGTTTTACAAACAGGACTTTAAATTTCGATGGCGATTATATCTTTGATGTTACGTGTTGGGGAAGCTGTTCCGATTGCGGAGTGGTAGTTCTCGAACAAATGGACTTACCGGTTACTTTTGATGTTGCCGGTGTTGATTATGGTTTAGTTGGCTTTGGAGGTGCAGAGGCTTCTACAATAGAAACAGATCCTACCGATCCTTCCAATATGGTAGCCAATGTAATAAAGTCGTCTACTGCTGAGCTTTGGGCAGGAACCACTATTACTAATCCTGCAAATGAAGGTTTCGCAACAGAAATTCCATTTACAGATGTAAATACTCAAATGTCAGTTCGTGTCTGGTCTCCGGATGCAGGAATTCAGATTCGTTTGAAAGTAGAAGATTATCTTGATCCGACCAAATCTGTGGAGACTGAGGTAACCTCAACTATAGCCGGCGATTGGGAAACACTTGTTTTCGATTTTGCAAATGAGGCGCCCGGAACCGCTGAGTTAAACCTTGGTTATAATTATAATAAGGCTTCTATCTTCTTTAACTTCGGTGTTCCCGGAGCTGTAGCAGGTGAAAAAACATATTATTTTGATGATGTCATGTTTGGTGCGGGTGGTGGACCGGTAACATATAATGTTACTTTCAATGTAAATATGAATGAGGTTGTTGCTGCATTTACTACGCCTGAAGTAAACGGCGAATTTACAGGCTGGTGTGGAGGTTGTAATCCATTATCTGATCCTGATGGTGATGGTATTTGGTCTACAACTTTAGCTTTGGAAGCAGGTACATATCAGTATAAATTTGCATACGATGCCTGGGCTGGTTCTGAAAACCTTACAGCGGGAGATCCTTGCACATTTACGGATGGGGGATTTACTAATCGTATTATTGAAGTTTCAGAAGATATTGTTTTGGATAATGTATGTTGGGGAAGCTGTGAAGAATGCGATATTATAGATACATTATATGATGTTGTATTTACCGTTGATATGAATGAAGTTGCTGAACCTTTTACAACTCCTGAAGTAAATGGAACATTTAACGCCTGGTGTGGTGGTTGTGCTCCAATGAGTGATGATGATGGCGACGGAATCTGGACTTTAACAATTCCATTGCCGGCTGGTATTTATGAATATAAATTCGCATATGATGCATGGGCGGGTTCTGAAACTTTATTAGAAGGTGATTCATGTACAATTACTGCATTTGGATTTACGAACAGAGCACTGGAAGTAACAGAAGATGTAGCACTTGACACTGTTTGTTGGGGAAGTTGTTCTTCTTGTGAAGCTACTCTTCCAACTTATACCGTTTTATTTCAGGTTGATATGAGTACTGTAGCAGAACCATTTACAACCCCTGAGGTAAACGGTTCGTTTAACGGTTGGTGTGGCGGTTGTGCTCCTATGAGCGATGCAGATGGAAATGGAATTTGGGAACTTGCCATTGTATTACCGGAAGGAACACACGAATATAAATTTGCATATGACGCATGGGCAGGTCAAGAAGATCTTACAGAAGGTTTGCCTTGCACAAGCACAATAGATGGATTTACTAATCGTTCGGTAACCGTAACTGCCGATGCAACACTCGATGCCGTTTGTTGGGAATTATGTGTAGGTTGTGAAGTTGGTATAAATGATATTCCTGAAACGAATGTTTCCATTTATCCTCAACCTGCATCTCAAACCGCATATATAGACTTTGAAGGTAATGTTCCATTATTTTCACAAGCTGTTATTACCGATATTACAGGAAGGATTTTACAACAAACATTAATTCAGAGTAATAACCATAAATTAAACCTAGAAGGTTTAGCTGCAGGATTATACCAGATATTAGTGATTGAAAATAATCAGATAATTTATTCCGGTAGTTTATCGGTGCAATAAGAAGAATTTGATATTTAAAAGCCGGTTGATTTTTATTGACCGGCTTTTTTGTTTTTGGTTGGTGTGAAAGGAGTAAGGAGTTATCCCTGCGGGATAGGAGAAAGGAGAGAGGAAATAGGAGTGAGGAGAATCGAATACCCTAAAGTTACCTCTAACCCGGCTGTTAAAATTGGCAATTGTCAATTATCAATTCCCTACATATTCCGTCTATACTGCCCCCCCACCATAAACAACGCATGCGTAATCTGCCCCAACGAACAATACTTACATACCTCCATTAATGCTTCAAATAAATTTTTATTTTCAATTGCGGTTTTTTGAAGATGTCGGAGATGGGATGCTGTTTTGTCTGAGTGATATTCGTGCAAGTTTTTTAGGGTGGTAATTTGAAATTGTTTTTCTTCTTCCGTGGCGCGGATTACTTCTTTGGGTAAAATTGTGGGGGAACCTTTTGAATTTAGAAAAGTATTTACACCAATTATAGGATATGCTCCGGTGTGTTTTAATGTTTCGTAATATAGACTCTCTTCCTGAATTTGTCCGCGCTGATACATGGTTTCCATTGCACCTAAAACTCCGCCGCGTTCTGAAATTTTTTCAAATTCGGTTAATACTGCTTCTTCTACTAGATCCGTTAATTCTTCAATAATAAAGGAACCTTGCGTGGGATTTTCATTTTTTGCAAGTCCTAATTCTTTATTGATAATTAATTGTATTGCCATTGCGCGACGAACACTTTCTTCTGTTGGAGTTGTTATTGCCTCGTCGTAAGCGTTTGTGTGCAGCGAATTACAATTATCGTAAATTGCATATAATGCCTGTAGTGTTGTTCGAATATCATTAAAATCAATTTCCTGTGCGTGTAAACTTCTACCGCTGGTTTGAATATGATATTTTAATTTTTGTGTTCGATCGTCGGCTCCGTATTTGTGTTTCATTGCCTTTGCCCAGATGCGGCGTGCTACGCGTCCTATCACTGCATATTCCGGATCAATTCCGTTACTGAAAAAGAAGGATAAATTAGGTCCGAAATCGTTTATCTGCATTCCGCGACTTAAATAATATTCCACATAAGTAAATCCGTTGGCTAAAGTAAATGCAAGTTGAGTAATTGGATTTGCACCAGCCTCAGCAATATGATATCCTGAAATGGAAACAGAATAAAAATTGCGCACTTTATTGTGAATAAAATAATCCTGCACATCACCCATTAAGCGCAAAGCAAATTCCGTAGAAAAAATACAGGTATTTTGTGCCTGATCTTCTTTTAATATATCTGCCTGAACAGTTCCGCGAACAACGTTGAGTGTATGTTTTTTTATTTTTTGATATACGTCTGCAGGTAAGACCTGATCGCCGGTAACACCTAATAATAATAATCCTAGACCGTTGTTTCCTTCGGGAATTTCGGCATTATATTTCGAACGTAAATGTTCTTTCCCTTTGTAAATTTCTTTTATAGTATTATTTACTTCCTCCAATAAATTATTTTCGCGGATATAAATTTCGCATTGCTGATCAATTGCTGCATTCATAAAAAATCCGAGTAACATAGGTGCGGGACCATTAATTGTCATCGACACAGATGTTTTCGGATCTGATAAATTAAATCCGCTGTATAATTTTTTAGCATCATCAAGACAACAAATGCTCACTCCGCTGTTTCCAATTTTTCCATAAATATCAGGGCGATGATCGGGATCATTTCCGTATAAGGTAACGCTGTCAAATGCCGTGGACAAACGTTTTGCGGGCATTCCCTTGCTCACATAGTGAAATCTTCTGTTGGTTCGCTCAGGGCCGCCTTCACCGGCAAACATTCTGGTTGGATCTTCTTCTTCTCTTTTAAATGGATAAATACCGGAGGTAAATGGAAATTCACCTGGAACATTTTCCTGTAACTGCCAAAATAATATATCTCCCCAGGCTTCATATTTTGGTAAGGCTATTTTAGGAATTTGTAAATGACTTAAACTTTCGGAATGTGTTTTTATTTTTAATTCTTTATCCCTTACCTTAAAAATATAGTTTTCATTTTTGTAGGATGTTACCTTTTCATTCCATTTGGAAATTAATTCCAGATTTTCGTTTTCAATTTTAACTGCAGTCTTTTTATAGGTTTCCTCTAATTTTTGTTTGGTAGCATCATCCTCAATTAATTCTTTTGTTTTATGAATCGCATATAATTTTTGTGCTATCTCCATTTGCTCCAGCGCTTTTTTATCATATCCCCTGTTACTTTCCGCAATTTCAGCGAGATATCGTGTGCGGGGAGGAGGGATGATGAATATTTTTTTACTCATCTCATCCGTAATATGAAAATCGCTGTGCAGATCTACCTTGGTTTTT
>JAYSYX010000440.1:0-6322 GCA_043727235.1 Bacteroidota bacterium | reverse complement strand
AGCTGGATTTTGATTTTTAATATTATTAACGACCTTTCAAATACCTAAAAATAATAATTCATTGATATGTGCTCCCCAGAAAATGAAGGTGACCCGTTATTCATAGTGCTCTTTGTGGGTTCCCTTGTGTCCCTTGTGGTAAAAAAAATAAACCACAAAAAATACACACCGAAATCAATTTTTTTTAATAATTCGAATTAGTACAATAATTTGGCACAACATTTCGTATTTGTGGTAGATATGAATAAAAACGATATTGCGTGTTGTTTATAATACTGTACATCACGCAATTACTTAACTAATAAGTTATCAATTATACCCAATAACTCTACGCTTTTAGCTGTTTATTTGTATTCGTAATTTAGGCATGCTGATTCAATATTTTATTTTTAAATAGACACTTACTATGGTTTTATCATTATTTCTGCAAATACAGGACACTGCTGTGTCAACGCTCACCACAACACCGGTGGAAACACATGAAAAATTGAGGATATTTGATCTTCTCGCAAAGGGTGGTCCGGTTATGATTCCCATTGCAATATTGCTTGTGATCACCATTTATGTCTGGATATATAAATTCATCACCATAAATGCTCAATCTAAAATTGACAACAGATTAATACCTCAAATAAAGGATCAACTTGTTTTGGGAAATTTAAAGTCGGCAAAGAGTTATGTAGCTAACGTTAATACCTCGATTGCAAGAGTGGTGGATACAGGCCTCGATATGGTTGGTAGTCCCATGAATGAAGTGGAATCCGGATTAGAAACGGCAGCCAATATTGAAATTCTCGAAATGGAAAAACATCTGGGTGTGTTAAGAATTGTTGCCGGTATTGCTCCCATGTTGGGATTTATCGGAACAATTGCAGGGGTAATCACCATTTTTTACGATATTTCCACATCCAATGATATCAGCATTAGTGTTATTTCCGCAGGACTTTATCAGAAAATGATAACCAGTGGTTTCGGGTTGTTGACAGGAATTATCGCATATGGTGCGTTTAATTTAATCACGATGAAAGTGGAGCGCTTTGCCTTAAGATTACAACGTGCAGCTTTCGATTTTATACGTATCATTAATACCACCGAATAATGAAAATAGGAAGGAAAAAACATTATGATCTCGAAGTATTTTCGTCAACGATGAACGATATCATGTTCTTCCTGATGTTATTCTTCCTCATCATCTCCACCTTGGCAAATCCAAATGTGATCAAAGTGCTGTTGCCACAAAGCGGAACTACTGATACCTATAGTAAACAAGATGTAACGCTAACTGTTAATGCTGCAAAAGAATATTTTATCGACGATCGTCAGGTGAGTTTCGAAATGCTCGAAATGGAACTCAACAATGCAACCGCAAATTCACAGGAAAAGGTTGTAGTTCTTCGTGCTGATGCCACCCTCACCATTCAGGATCTTGTTGATGTACTTCAGATTGGTGCTAAGAATCATGTGAGGATCGTAATGGCGACTGATAAGAGTAATTTCTGAGGGGGGAGGACATACGAAGTAAGATTAGGAAGTAAGACACAATGAACATAGTTAATTGGACATAGGACTTTGAATTCGTGTGCTGCAGGATTATTACCTTTTTGATTTTTTAATTGCGGATTAATTTACTTCAAATATTGAGAATTCATATGAATTAACGAAATTTGGTGGAAATTTATTAGATCCATTAATTAAACTCCCTAAACTTCTCCCATGAAATTTTTACTAAAATTTATTTGTATTATTTTTTTATTTTCTATTAATACATTTGTTTATGGACAAATAGAAATTTATAATTATTCAAAATCTGTGTTTGCAGAAAACATAGAGAAGGTTAAGGAATCCACTTTAGTTATCGTGGTTACCGATAACTACAAGGACTCTCTTGATTTAATTGAAAAGGCCTTGGAAAAATCATGGACACTAACAAAGTTCATAGTGATCACATATGATGAGTTGAAATACTATGAGAATGAAGATGGTTATTCTTATATGAAAATGCAAGGATTTCTTGTTACACCCAAGATTTTAAGTAGTGTTTACTTTAAGCTGCAATTGAGGGTAGCAGATTCGGATAAGACTCAAATATCGTGGAAATCAATTGCTTCTATGCGCTTGTATATAGATAGGACTATTAGTACTGAAGGAATAGAAAAGGGCGAAGAATTTCTGTATGAAATACCATACCATAATTATAATGCCGGTTTTTTAAAATTATTTGTGAAGACTATGAATGATTATCTGCTTGCAGGAAAACCGGTAGACGAATTCAGCACAGATATATCAATACCTTCCGAGATCGAAAAATTAAAAAAGGATACATTATATATTCCGGACTATACTTTGAAATTATATAGAAAATACGTAAATGAAAATAAATTTAAGGTAAGGAGTGAGGAGGAGTTTCTTGAGGATTATCCTTATGAGGCATCTATTTTGAGTGCAAAAGAGTTAGGCAATAAAATTTTAAATGGTTCTATTGATTATGCACTTATTTATACTAGTGATAGTGAATTAGTTTCTGTTTTGGTTTACAATGTTAAAACCTGTGAATTAATTTATGGAAAATTTTTAGCGTATAAACAAAATATCAAATCGCAAGACCTTATAGACATTTTTGAGTAAATTTTTGCGCGGGAGAAGAGTGCTTATCTAACAAAAATTTTAAAACCATAATTTAGATATAAATATAAACTTATTTAATTTTCAACTCCCTTTCAATTATCCCCGAAATCCCCTCACTTTTCGTTAACACCATCATATGCGACCCGCCTTTAATAATGTAATCGGCTTTAACTTTAGCTATCGGCAAAGTATTATCAATATCACCGTGAATATGAATTATATTTTTGTTTAGATTATCAGTTTCTGTTCTGTCCCAGCTTACAATTAAATGAACGGCACGTTTAATAAAATCAGGGTCTTTATCCTGTAACATACTTACACAGGTTTCTTTTTCCTGTTTGCGGTCAGGCTCATAAAGTGGCTGAAGAAAATAACTTGAATATTTAAATAGTGAGGGGGATATTTCTTTGTATATCGGAAATGTTTTAAAAAAGGTATACATTTTAGGAACTTCTTCCGATGAGGATGCACTGGATATTATAATAACTTTTTCAGGATTAATTATATCTGTTAATTCGCAGGAGATCATTCCTCCAAGCGAAACTCCAATTAATACGAAAGGTTTTGTAGTATCAATTTGTTTTGAAATTCGCAAAGCATATTCCTTCATACTTTCATTTTCAAATGGAATGGGATAATGAATATTTATTGTATCAACATCATCCTCAAAATGAATATTCTTAAAAACCCGCGAATCAGAACCCTGGCCGGGAAGGAGATATACGGTGGGCGCGGCGCGCGCGATGTAGGAAGTAGGAAGTAGGAAATAGGAAGTAGGATGCTTTACATTGGAAATTGGAGATGGGAAAAGAGACTTGGATGCAACCGATGCAACAGTGACAAAAATCAGAAAGACAAGTATTATCGTTTGACGCATGGTTATCAAAGATACAAAATGAGCAATGAGTTTGATCTTTGTAGGCCGGAAGTTTTTATGTGTGATTGTGACATATATTTTCGTTATCCTGAATTCGATCTGTAAGATATGTTATCTGGAGTTAAAGTAAATTGTTAACCGAAACGTTCACCTCCGAATCCACAGAGTTCCCTGCGGGTAACACTGTGGGGACACTGCCCGGGAGCAATGTCTATACTAAGTCCCTAGTTCACATCTTTCTAGTTCTTTTTCCAATCTCCTCTATCCTGTTTCTACTCTTATTTCCTATGTCGTATGTCCTACGTCGTTGTCCTATGTCGTATGTCCTATGTCCTATGTCATATGTCCTATGTCCTCTATCACCCCATCGCGTCCGTCTTAAACTCACTCGTAGTATGAAAAGTAATAAACGGATTATTTTCTCTTGCAACGTTTAATGCCCAACTTGTTTCAGCCATATAAACCGGGTTGTGGTCTTTATCGAAATAAATATATTCTGATTTTAAACGAATAAATTCATCCAATTGTTTTTTATCCGTTGTTGTCATCCAACATGCTTTGTTCATCGGAATAGGAGCGAAGCGGCATTTTGCACCATATTCGTTTTCGAGTCGATATTGTATAACATCAAATTGTAATTCTCCGACAGTTCCAACTACTTTTTTATATCCGCTTGTATGTGTATATAATTGCGCTACACCCTCATCAGTTAATTGTTCTATTCCCTTATCCAATTGTTTTGTTTTCATTGGATCCAGGTTAATTAATTCTTTAAATATTTCAGGGGAGAAACTCGGAATACCTTTGTAATTTAATTCTTCCCCTTCTGTTAGTGTATCTCCAATTTTGAAATTTCCTGTATCATACAATCCGATTACATCGCCGGGGAAAGCTTCTTCAATTACATCTTTACTTGCAGCTAAAAAAGAATAGGGATTATTAAACCGCACATTTTTATTTAATCGCACATGATGATAAAAACTATTGCGTTCAAATTCTCCGCTTACCACACGTAAAAATGCAATTCTGTCGCGGTGACGCGGATCAATATTCGCATGTATTTTAAATACAAAACCGGTAAATTTTTTTTCTTCGGGAATTACAAGTCGGTTGTCGGAAATTCGTCCTTGTGGAATAGGCGCTATCTGAATAAATGTTTCCAATAATTCCTGAACACCAAAATTATTTATCGCGCTTCCGAAAAATACCGGTGCAATATCGGCACTTAAATATTTATTTACATCAAAATCGTGATAAACACCTTCAATCAGCTCCACATCTTCCCTCAATTGCTGCGCATCTCTTTCTCCCGCAATTTTATTTAATAAGGGATCCTTCAGATTTTCTATGGTCAAAATATCATCTTCAATTCTCTGGGAACCCGGACGAAAAACATTTAATTTTTTGTGATATAAAGAATAAACTCCTTTAAAATGAGTCCCCATGTTTATTGGCCAACTCAAAGGCCGAACTCGGATATTTAATTTTTCTTCCAATTCATCCAACAGATCAAAGGGATCTTTTCCATCACGGTCCATTTTATTGATAAAAATAATAACCGGAGTTTTGCGCATTCTGCAAACCTCCATCAACCTCTCCGTTTGTGCTTCAACGCCCTTTACACAATCGATAACAAGAATTACACTGTCAACAGCAGTTAAGGTGCGATAGGTGTCCTCTGCAAAGTCTTTGTGACCGGGAGTATCCAACAGATTTACCTGAATTCCTTCATATTCGAAGGTCATTACAGAAGTTGCCACTGAAATTCCCCTTTGGCGTTCTATGTCCATAAAGTCGCTGGTTGCCGACTTTTTGATCTTATTGCTTTTAACGGCTCCTGCAACCTGAATTGCACCCCCGTATAACAGAAATTTTTCCGTTAATGTGGTTTTCCCCGCATCCGGGTGACTTATAATTGCAAATGTTCTCCTGCGCTGTATCTCTGATTGTAAACTCATAATCAAACCACTAAAGGCGGGCGCAAAGATAAATATAAAAACGCGCAGTAATGTTTTTTACCAATTTGGCAAATTGATAAGACCACTAGCTGCCAAAAGATAAATTGTTAATATCAGTAAAGCGAGTAAAAATAATCCCACAATTATTGATCCCATAATAATCCCGGCCACTGCATCTCCTGCATTTATAAATGACTCCGGGGATTTCGCAATAGCTTTCTGTGCGCGACGACCTTTGGCTATTGCAATTATGCCTAGAACTATGGATACATATGGGACGAAAAAAAATATTGCCAGTCCCCAAATTCCAGCAATTTTACTTTCTCTGGCCAATTGTGATTGTGATAACCATTCGTCAGTTGGTATTGTGTCGGGGAAAATTTCTTGTTTTGGGGAGATTATGAGTTCATTTTCAGTAAACACATGCTCCCCCGATGTATTATCAATTGAACTATAATATACAATTTCATTGGAAGGATCGGAGATTTCTATATTTTGCTGTGGAGCAGATGGTTGATATTCTGTAGGATCCATTTTTGAATTAACGGTTCCTGATTCGGTGAGGGCTTCCCTTTGTGGATTTGATTCGGAAGTTATATTGTGAGTAATATTACAACTGCTACAAATAAAAGCAGCAAGTACAAGTATTGTATAAAAATAAATTAATTTCATCTTTTAGAATTATCTGATACAATACAAATATAAACTTAATGCGAAACTTTGAAAGGAAACGGATATGAAAGATAGGAAGACGTCATAAATATTGATAATAACCTTTTTAAGTATGCGGGACTAAAACCCAAAATAAGTAACAGTTAAATAGATAAATAAAGCTAAAAGAGCTAATATACTTGCAAAAATG
>JAYSYX010000439.1:0-6334 GCA_043727235.1 Bacteroidota bacterium | reverse complement strand
AGCTATGGATTTCGACGTTAAACTTTTTTCCAAGTCGAAGCATACTCACCACTCCCCACTCACCATTCATTTCGTGAATCGTGAACCGTGAATCCGGCCCTGCTTAACATTGGAGCTATGGATTTCGACGTTAAACTTTTTTCCAAGTCGAAGCATACTCACCACTCCCCACTCACCATTCACCATCCCCCCACGCTTGTCAAACTCCAAAAAAAAAGACCCATCAGGGCCTTTTTTAAAAATATGATATAATGATCTTTTAATCTAGAAGCATATCAATAAATACCAGATCGCCATCTACATCTTTTGCTTTGCGAACGGTATCGCCCTCGTGAGAAACTACAATTCTGATAACGATATTATCGCTGCCTCGTGCCATTAAATACAAGGGTTCGCCGATGGTGGCAAATACATCTTGTTTCCAGCTGCCTTTTTGAGCATAAACGGTTTCGGGTGTGCCGTCAGCCCTTAAAAAAGTTACATCAAATTCATCTCCGCTTACGCGATAGGTGATCTTTTTTGTGTCTGGTAATACTTCTTTACTACAAGCCTGGAGGAGAAAAAAACTAGCTATCAAACACAGAATTAAATTCTTCATACCTTCTTAGTTTTAAATGGAGGACTAAGATAGCACCATTGCAATGTGAATTGTATTAGCAATGGGACAGTGAATGTGACATGGTATTGGAGTTATATTTTCCGCACTTAAAACGGGAAAAAGTTGATTTTATTAAATTCCGGCCATTTTTTGACGAGCAGATTCGTACTCGTTTACCAAATTTTGTATGATGACCGCTGCCGGTAAAATATCCTTTATTGTTGCACTGATTTGTCCGATCTCTAATTCACCTTCCTCCAATTCTCCTAAAAACATTCCCTTTTTCGCCCTTCCTCTTCCCAAAAGTGTTTTTAGGTCTTCTACTGATGCTTTATTGAGATAGGCGTTCTCCACCTGAGCGTAAAATGCATTTTTTATCATCCGCACCGGAGTTATCTCTTTAAGGGTTAGCACGGTAGAACCCTCATCTGTATTGATTATCCTCTGTTTAAAATTATCGTGCGCCGAACTTTCCAGGCTTGCCGCAAAGCGACTGCCTACCTGAACACCCTCTGCACCCATTGCCATACAAGCAAGCATAACCCTTCCATCTGCAATGCCCCCGGCAGCGATAACGGGTATGTCCAAAGCATCACTCACCATTGGTATTAGACACAAAGTGGTGGTTTCTTCCCTTCCATTGTGACCTCCCGCTTCAAACCCCTCGGCAACCACAGCATCGCAGCCGGCTTCCTGACTCTTCAAAGCAAACTTTTTACTGCTCACCACGTGCACAACCGTAATTCCATTATCCTTTAACTTTTGTGTCCAGGTTTTCGGATTTCCCGCACTGGTAAAAACTATTTTAACGCCCTCTTCAATTATTATATCTATATGTTTATCGATATCGGGATATAATAAGGGTACATTAACTCCAAATGGATTTTTTGTGGCCGCCTTACATTTTTGAATATGTTCTCTCAAAATATCCGGATACATACTTCCACTTCCTATCAATCCCAACCCTCCAGCTTCGCTAACAGCGCTAGCCAACCTCCACCCACTACACCATATCATCCCCGCCTGAATAATGGGATATTTAATATCAAATAATTCTGTTACTCTTGTTTTCATTTATAAGTTATAGGACATAGGACGTAGGACATAGGACGTAGGACGTAGGACATAGGACATAGGACATAGGACATAGGACATAGGACATAGGACATAGGACATAGGACTATAATTAATTTAAAATGTAAAATTAATTCCAATTCAAGATTTCAAATAGGAAATAAATTTTTTAATTAAGAACAAACCCCTTTTTTAACCTTGACCCCCTTCCTTCCCTCGGTCACCGAAGCTTTAGCGAAGGTGCCCCCTTAGAACCTTCCCCTTCGATTCTTCGAATCTTCTCCCTTCGAATCTTCAATCATAACTCTGACTCAAATCAATCTCCGTATTATCACCAATATTCAAACTTTGACTCAACCCTTTAATAAAAGTATCGCTGCCAATAACCGAATCATGTAAAACAACATCATCAATTGTGGCATCATTTCCTATTATGGAATTGCGAACTATGGAATAATTTACAATTGTATTTTCTCCTAATGTTACATTGGGGCCAATTATGGAATTTTTAATCACGCAATTCGCTGCAATGCTCACGGGCTCAATAATAATGGTGTTTTGATATGGCCATTTAATATTTTGGGGAGGATGTAATTTTTTTAATAAAATTGCATTCGTCTCCAATAAAATATCCTTTTTTCCGCAATCGTACCAGTTCTGAATTTTAAATCCTTTGAATACAATTCCCTGTTGTATCATTAACATTAATGCATCAGTTAAATGATATTCACCCTGTGTTTTAAATGCATGTTTTATTATTTGTTCCAGTGCTATAAATAAGTGTTCACTTTCTTTTATTTTGTATAAACCCACAAGTGCTAAATTAGATTTTGGTATTGCAGGTTTTTCTATTACACGCAAAATATTAAATTCATCATCCACTTCTGCTACGCCAAATTCACGTGGGTCATCCACCTTTTTTAAGCCGAGTGCCGAGGTTGGCAATTGCAAAACCGATTCTATATCCGCTTCGAAAATAGTATCCCCCAAAACAATAAATAATTCTTCTTTGGGCGAAATAAATTCTCTTGTTAAATATATTGCATGTCCTAACCCTTCCCTTTTATTTTGAATTACGAAATGTGTAATTAAATGAGGATAATTTTCCTTAACAAAAGACTCAATTTTTTCACCCAGGTATCCTATCACAAATACAAATTCGGTAAACCCGGCCTTAACCATACGGTCGATAATAAAACCTAGAATCGGTTTTCCGGCCACAGGTATCAAGGGTTTGGGTTGGGAGTAGGTGTGCGGTCTCAGTCGGGTTCCAACGCCGGCAACTGGTATAATGGCCTTCATTTTTTTAATTGAGCGGCTAAGTTAGCCCTTACTTTTTAATAGTAAAACGAATTTATGTGACAGTTTTTGCCCGTTTGTGAAGATAATTTGATATAAATATTAAATTTTTTGTTCGAAAAACAAGCTCGTAATCAAAATCTATCGTAAATTTATCAGTTCAAATCTATCGCCAAAAATACACCTAAACCAAAGATAGGATCATGAAGATAAAATTACTCCTCCTTACACCCCTGGCTCTATTAACAATTATCACAACCTACACCCAAGTGGTGATAAATGAATATTCCGCTGCGAACTATACCGATGTAGCTGATAATTATGGCGAATTTGAAGATTGGATCGAACTATACAACGCAGGTGTTTCCTCAGTAGACCTTTCAGGATATTACCTGAGCGATCGCGAGGATGAACCCACCAAATACACCATTCCTGCCGGTGTAACTATTACTGCCGGTGGTTTTCTGCGCTTTTGGTGTTCTTCCAGAAACCTCTTTGCAGGAACAAATTATCACACGAATTTCAAATTAACTCAAACTACCGGTGCCGAATCAGTTGTATTTGCAGATGCTACAGGGACAATTATCGATATTCAACAACTCGACAACCCTAACCAGACTGACCATAGCTGGGGCCGCTCACCTAACGGTGCTGCAGATTGGAGAATATATACGAGTCCAACCCCAAATGCATCTAACACCGGCACTGTAAAAATTGCATATGCCGATAAACCGGATATGGAACCAAATTCTGCTAACTATGCGGGTTCAGTTACTGTTACAATTGCTGTTACTGAGCCAAATATGACCATCAGATACTCTTTGGACGGCAGCTTTCCAACTGCTGCTGCAACTGTTTATACCGGAGCGATCACCATTGATGAAACATCTGTATTAAGAACTGTTGCTTATCCTACTTCAACAGATACGTTCCCAAGTTTATGTTCCACCAATACTTATTTTGTTGATGAAACAACAGAAGTTCCTGTTATTTCACTTGCCGGAGAAGAAATAGATGACCTTTTAAATGCCACCGGATGGGGAGTGGTTCCCGTTGGATCATTTGAACTATTTGACAAAGATTTTAACCTGATTGATGAAGCAGTTGGTGAATTTAACGAACACGGAAACGATTCCTGGGCTTACGATCAAAGAGGATATGATTATATAGTAAGAGATCAGTTTGGTTATGACAACGATATTGATCACGAATTTTTTGCTGATGTAACCGACAGAACTGGTTATCAGCGATTGATCTCCAAAGCAGGTGCAAATGATAATTACCCTTCGTCCGACGGGGGAGCTCACGTGCGTGATGCCTTTGTGCATCATATTGCAGAATTAGATGATCTTGAGCTTGATGAACGTTCTTCTTTCTTTAATACCATGTATCTCAACGGCGATTATTGGGGAGTTTACGATACCCGTCAAAAGGCCGATGATTCAGACTATACTGATTATTATTACGACCAGGGAGAATATGAAATGGATTATATCAAATGCTGGGGTGGAACCTGGGCCGAATACGGTACCATGGCTCCATGGGGTCCTTTTGTGACCTTCGTGACAACAAATGATATGACCATTGCGGCAAACTACGATTATGTGACCGACAACTTCAATACCTTAAGTCTTATAGACTATATATTGGTAAATACCTTCTCCGTTTGTACCGACTGGCTGAACTGGAATACCGCATGGTGGAGAGGATATGATCCAACAGGAGGTGCAAAAACCTGGAGATATGTTTTATGGGATGAGGACGCTACTTTCGGACATTATATTAATTATACAGGAGTGCCAGATGATTCCCCAACTGCTAGTCCCTGTGATCCGCTTACATTGGGCGGAGTTGATCCGAACGGACATATAGATATCGCAAATGCATTGATGGATAATGAAGATTTTCTTTCCGATTATATCAATCGTTTTGCCGATATGATAAATACTACTTTCGATTGTGAAATTATATTGGGGAGACTTGATAGCATGCGTGCAGTAATTGATCCAGAAATGGAACGCCACACCGACCAGTGGGGTGGAACCTATTCCGGTTGGAGTACTAATTTTGATGAATTGCGTACATTTATAGAAGAGCGCTGTGCATTTTTACCGAGTGGAGTGGAAGATTGTTTTGATGTGATCGCCTATCCTCTTACAGTAAAAATTGAACCCGTGGGAAGTCCGAACGATGTGCAGGTAAATACGCTTATCCCAACCTATTATCCATATCCCGCAACCTATTTCAGTGGCACAACTTTAGGATTTAAAGCTATTACTGATCCCGGATATACATTCGATCATTGGGAATTTTTAAATCATACTCCGGCTCCCGGAATTTCTGAAGATTCTATTACAGTTTCGCTTACTTCGAGCGATACTATTACTGCATGGTTCATTACAACAGAATTGCCCTTGTATAATTTCACTTTAAATGTAGAACCCGCAGGTGCAGGAACTGCAGTAGTGGAAGGATTGATTCCCGGTGGATATCCATATTCAACTACTTTTATTAGTGGAACCATGGTTGATGTAGAAGCAACTGCAAATGCAGGTTACGCATTCGATTATTGGGAATTGGAAAATCACACTGCTAATCCCGATCCATTTACTTTGGATATTTATTTCGCTCTTGCCGATTTCGAAAATGCAACTGCACATTTCCGTTTTATGAATGGTATTGAAGAAGAAGAGGCAAGCATTGCACTAAATGTAGTTCCATCAGTAACGAACGGTGCTATAACAGTTAATTATCAATTGAGCGAACCTCAAAATGAAATTCTTTTGGAAATTTATTCTGTAACCGGTCAACTCATTGCACAAATAAATAAAGAACAGGTTATTTCCGGAGCACAAGGATCTCATGCCGTTGAAATTAATTTGAACGATTATCAAATTGCAAATGGAATGTATTTCATCAAAATGACAAGCGGAAGCCAGTCGATGAATGAGAGAATTGTTTACAGTAAATAAATTTTTATTTTAACAATATTAATAAAAAAGGCTGCCGGTGGCGGCCTTTTTTAATGTACCAATGAACAGCCGGAAAAAATGTACCAATGAACAGCCGGAAATAATGTACCAATGAACAGCCGGAAAAAATGTACCAATGTACCAATGAACAGCCGGCACTCGCCAATTAACAAATTACCAGATTATCAAATTACCAAATGACCCAGCCTTCGACCTACCAGGTTTATTTTAACCTGTGAGGTCTGAAGGAGGGAGAAGAAAAAGTCCCAATTAGTAGCTATTAAATTGCATTTGGTTTATTAATTGTTGCAAACGAAAGGTTAGAGAGTGAGAAAAGAATTATAATTATTATTTCATCAATATTGGTTATCATTTTAATGATCACAGTTAT
>JAYSYX010000438.1:0-6342 GCA_043727235.1 Bacteroidota bacterium | reverse complement strand
CTCTATCTCCGAATTACTGCAAATTCAACCATTTTGATTTTGTGTCACGTATGAAAAAGGTGAAAGGAGTAAGGAGTTTAAATTTCTTGCGAAATTTTGGTGTTCTACATGTTACTCAATCCTATTTATTTTTCCGCTGAGATGATGTTCTTGAGGAGCAACTAAGGAGACCCAGAATAAGAAAATTCAAAGGAATTCTGCTTTTCAAAAAAAATTGATATTACCTGAAAATTAATCCCGTCCAAATTGTATTGCAGAATTTTCTATTCAGAGTAACCCAGAGTAAGAAAATTGTTGGAGATTAGATTTTACCCAAAAGTTTTAATACAATTTTCAACTCTGGGTAAAATAGAAAGCCGGCTATAAAAGCCGGCCTTCCGTTCAAGTATGAATAGAAAAGAAAGATAATTAAAATTCCCAGAGGTTATGTTCGTAATCAAATATAACCTGTTTTATTTTTTCACTTTCCAGCACCTGGTCAATACCAGTTGCATAATTTTCGATTAGGCGATCATACACATTATCTTCTTTTACAACATAACTATTGAATAAACGCATTTCAAAAATATCTTCAAATGTAAGTGTTCTGGCGCTATTTTTCTCATTGAACACTTCGTGACGAATTATAATATTTCGCAGATCAGGATAATATATCCAAAACATCGGTTCCTGGCCGAGTACCTCACCTGTGGTAAGGTCCAACCTATCACGAATCATGGTAAGTCCGATAATACGAACAACCATTGTAGATGTTTCCTCATCAAATACCCAGTCTTCTTTGATCTGTATTTTCTGAACAGTTTTGTAGTCGAATATATTCTCTACAAAGATTGTTCTTTCTTCGTAGGTAATATCATCCATTATTAACAAGGTATCCGTACGGTTATATTTATTGATGATCTGATCTGGTGGAATTTCCGTTCCTTCTCTAAAATCATCATATAAAGGGCTATACGCCTTTAATTCACCGGTTGCTACGGCATCATATACTACCTGAACAAAGGGGTCAACCGGCCAAGTGAATGGAAGATTAATTTTTTCCCTGAAATCAATATTCCGCCAAATTCTTTTTTCCCAAAAGATATCTGCTTCACGAATATTGTCGTAAGGAATTACCTCTCTTGTGCCAAGTAATTCACGCTTATAAATCCCATCCAGTCGCGGTGCACTTGTTGGCTGTGCAAACGAAGTGGTTGACACTACAAAAACCGCTGTTAATAAAACAATTATTCTTTTCATACTGATCTATTTTTATAACCGCCCATTAAATTAATTTAAAGGAAGTATTTACAGGAACAGTTCTTCCGTCAGGCATTTTAACGATCGCTTCAATAATGATCTTATCGCCTGAAGTAGCTTTCTTCTGAATATCCTTCATAATGGATGAATATTTTGCTGAGGAGGAGGGGTCAGAAACGATATTTCCTTTTTTAGGAGCATATACCATCTCAAAACTTACCACAGTGTACGGTATCTGGAATACGAAATCAGGATTTTTGATCGTGATAGCATCCGAGGCTCTGAACTCCCCTAATTTTAAAGGACCGCCCTTTGCATTTAATATATATACATATGGATCCGGAATACGGCGAACTCTGAATTTTTCTTCAGATGTTTCTGATCCTTTTTCTGTTTTAACAGATACTACAATTTTATCTTCACCCGCAACTGTCGGTCTTGCATTAAATTCTTCTCCTTTAACACGCGTTATTCCGCAACCAGATGCAGTTACTTTTTCAGAAGCATACCCTGGAACCGAAATTTTTATCGGATTATCGATACCAATATATAATACGTTCATTGCTGTAGGTGACACAACTGCTTTACCAACTTCAAATGTTTCGTATTTTGATTCGAATGGATAATAAACGAATTCTTCCGGATTTTCAGGAGATGGTACCTGAATAACACCTTGATATTGTCTTTGACCTGAAGCCGATTCCTTAATTGTGGCAATACCACCAATTGTTGGAATTTCGCGGGCACCTGAAAGAGGTGGCGTTTTCCCTTTAACTTCAATAAATGCTTCACCTGATGGATCTGCCGGATCCTTTTTAACCTCACCGGTAAAACTTCCGAGGAAAACTTTAGGGTTAATTGAAGTAGAGGTTGCACCCACAAATATACTTGCTGTATATTCTGTTCCCTTGCGAACATAAGAAGAAGGTGCTGAAACCAAAGCTTTCATTTTATCTACCTTAAAATCTCTCAGGTTAATGTCTCTGGCGAGGAAAGCGAGAATTGTACTTTCAGCACTTTTGGCATCTTGTTGATATTTAGTGAGTAGAGTATAAATTGCAATTGCAGGCACGCGGTCAAAATTATATTGAGCCCAAGTTCTATTACCTGCATCAGAAGGAATATCAGAGGCCTTAAGAGGAACATCGATACCTGATTGATTTCCTATAAGATCTAAAAATTTCTTTCTTGTATCATCAATTGTTTTCTTTAATTCATCTCCCTTTCCTTGTTTGATCATGTAATTACTGGTTTTTTCCTGCTCGCCTTCGGTTTTCAAAAGCTTCGTTGGCTCCTTTTCATTCGGGCCACCGGCAAGATCCATAATTACTGCTTTGTATGCATCCAATTCCTTTATGAAATCAGCACTAATTGCAGCAGCCTGTTGTGCTTTAAGCAAATTGGCCTGCGTTTCCGGTCTTGGGTCACTTTTAGCAGTTTCCTCAATATTTGACATCAGAGCGAGATTCTTATCCGTTAAGATAACATTACTTTCTCCGATACCTTTATTAACCGTATTGAAAGCATTTAAAATTTCCGCAGATACATTCAATGCCAGGAGGGCTGTAAGCACCAGATACATGAGGTTGATCATGAGCTGGCGTGGTTCCTTAGGTATTGACATTTTTATTTATAATTTATATTGTTAAAAAATATTTTGATCAAATCTTAAATTAACGATTACCACCTGTGCTCATTGCACTTAGCATATTACCATATACACGGTTCAATGCAGCCAAATTAGTGGACAACTGACCAATTTCTTCACGGTATTTAGCAGTATCAGTTACTGATTCCTGAAGATTATCCATAGCGCTGTTCAGGCTGCCATAGAATTTGTTCATTGCCTTGAGATGGTTGTTGGTATCTTGTAATTCTAATTCGTAAATAGCATTCAGCTGACCTAAGTTTTTGGTAACCATTTGCACTTGCTCGTGGTATTTTGTAGTATCAACTGAAGTTGAAGTGATCTGTTCCATTGCCTTTGCTGCATTGGAATATGCATCACGCATTTCAGCAACTGCAATAGAAGCATCTTTGATCTTAGTGGAATATTCGTTTGTATTAAGTGCAGCATCTTGAACATCACCCAATTTTTCGATATTTTCACCTAGTCTCTTAAGATTATCACCTAATCTTTCTATCATCATTGGCTCTACTTTGCTTTCTTCCAGCATTTTGTCCAATTGTTTTGTAACACTTTCTCTAGGTTCCATTTTATGAACCTTTTTACCTGATTTTGCTTCTTCTACTTCAGGAGCTATATCCAGGTCCGGATAGATCTTCTCCCAATAATAATCTTTGTGCGGAGGCAGCACACCTAATAATAAGAAAATGAATGCTTCGGTGAACATACCCACCATTAACATGAAATCGGCACCTTCCCAGTGGAGGATTTTGAAAAGCGCTCCTACAAGTACAATTGATGCACCCAGTCCGATGATGAGATTTTTGAGACGTTTAAAACGATCGGTTTCGAAAAATGCTGACATTTTGTTTTAAATTTTTAGTTTTAGAATGATTGTTAAAAATTGCTGACTATGTGTATTCTCAATTGGTTAGGAAATTATTTATTAGAAATCACTCATTGAGCGACCGAGGAAGGTCATACAACAGCGGAATCCAACATAACATTTTGCGGTATCCTGAAACTCCCAGTGTCTTGAACCTGTCTGTATATAATAACTAATATCTTTCCATGATCCTCCGCGGATAACTTTTCTTTTCATAGCCGGTGGATCATTTTCATCTGCATCGTATCTGTAATCAGGATTTTCATCGTGAATAAAAGAATAGGTATTTTCAGCAAATGCTGTTGAGGTCCATTCTGAAACGTTACCTGCCATATTATATACTCCGAAATCGTTCGGTGCATAGGAGTAAACTTTTACTGTATAATAACCACCATCTTCAGGATAGTTACCACGACCAGGCTTAAAGTTGGCCAAATAACATCCTTTGGTATTTCTTACGTAAGGTCCACCCCAAGGATAAGGCGCTTCATCTCTTCCGCCACGCGCTGCATATTCCCATTCATGTTCGGTAGGTAAACGGAAATCATCAACAATTACTTCATCATGTGCTCTTCTCCAGTCGTTCCAGAAATCGGTTCTCCATGTTGTGAAGGCACTTGCCTGTTTCCAGGAAACTCCAACTACAGGATAATCGTCAAAAGAAGGGTGAGAAAAATATTGACGGGTCATCGGTTCATTGTAAGAATAGGTATAATCATGCACCCATACTAAAGTATCGGGGTAGATCTCAATTGGTTCTTCAACCATGAAATCTGCAATATTTTTATCGCGGTTTGATTTAGAAGCAGCTTCCTTCCATTTTGCCCATCGGTAGCTGAAGATCAACTGACGAGTATCCACTTGTTGCTGACCATAATAAGTTTCACTTCCTGGGAGGTAAATTTCTTCTAATCTTGATCTGGTTTCTTCGTCTTCCCAATCAATAGGCATTGTCCAGTCGATTTTAGGTTCCTCAGTATTTTGACCTTCTTCCTCTTCTGCATAATGATCCAACAGAACGTGAGAGATGGAATCGCGAACCCAGAAAACAAACTGACGATATTCGTTGTTTGTAATCTCAGCATCGTCGATGTAAAATCCTTGGATGGAAATTGACTTGGTTCTTTGCCAGAGGGAGTTGTTAACATCTTGATCGCTCGGCCCGATGTGCAGAGTTCCGGAAGGGATGTACACCATTCCAAATGGATTGATGGGTTCCCAGACCGGACGGTCCTGCATTCCCAGCAACTGTCCTCTGTAATCATCCCAACTCGAGTGACTACAGCCCGTTCCGGCGAGGATGGCTACGAATGCAATAAGTAATAATGGCAGGTTTCTTTTCATACTTGACATGATTTGTAACTTTAAAACCGTGTAAAAATATCATTTTTATTGGTTAAAAATAATATTTCGCCCCAGTTTATTCACACACTTTTTCCTAAAAGTATGTGAAATTAGCAACTTTCTATTAATTCACAAATTTAGCACTGTTAATGATATAAGTATCTAGGGTTGTTAATCATCTTTCCTACTCTTGGTTTTACAACCGGAATACTATATCTGAGCACTAATTCGTGTGATCCTGAACTTACTGTGTTTAAGGCTGAGGTTGTGATATCGTAACTATAACTTATGCGCCACCTGTCCGTGATATTTAAACCTGCTATCAATGCAACCGCGTCATACTGGCTGTTTGCATATCCCCTAAACGATACTCCGGCTAAAATATTGCTGTTATAACTAAAAATAGTATTTACATCCACAATACTTTCCACGAAGTCAGTTTTATAAAGAACATTAGGTGTTATATCAATTTTATCATTCACCTCAAATTTATAACTGATATAAACGTTAGCCCCCGGGTAATATTGTACATCTGTAATTGTTGCGTCTTTTCCATTCAAAACAGGCGACAATATATGAGATGCCGCAATTCCAGCGGTTAAATTTTTTCCAAAGAAATAAATACCTGCCGACGCGTCGGGTAACAATTCTGAGCTTAATGTGACAGGCAGATTCGGGTCATTATGGTTTACATTGTTCTCGTAATTGCCGGTTGGCGTAACAAGTTTACTTCCGTCGATGGACTGTTGTATGAACCCGGCCCCTAGTCCAAAACTTAAGGTAGAGGTTCTGAATTGTTTTTGAAAAGCATACATGAGCATGGCTCCGGTATTTCGCTGCTGACCCGCTATATCATTCACTATTGCAACCCCCGCACCACCTTTTAATTTATATATGGGAAGGTGAGAAGTGAGAGATTGTGACACAGGTGCTCCCGGCAGATTCACCCACTGATTTCTGATATTAACAGTGGATACCCAGGCCTGTTCAGTGCCAACGGCAGCCACATTAAAATAGACCGGATTAAACATGTATTGTGTAAATTGAGGGTCCTGTTGAGCATAACTACGAAAGTTTGCTGATTGTCCTTGCAATAAAGAAGACCCTGAAAGCAATATTAAAATAAAAAGTATCCTGTGTATAAATCTGTCCATCCTTTCAATTAATCCTACATAACGAAAACAGAATTCGTTTCGTATTTGACCTAAAGTTAATTAAATCCATACTAATCTCAAAATTCCTTTAA
>JAYSYX010000437.1:0-18013 GCA_043727235.1 Bacteroidota bacterium | reverse complement strand
TATAAAACTATAAGAAACTGTATTAAAAAACCAAGTTAATACTATGCGGACTTCTCAAATGAAAATATTCACTCCCCAAATTTTAGCATTGATCCTTTTTTTCCTCTGCATAAAACCCTTCTAACTCTGTAATCGTTTGCAACCCTTTTTAACCCCTTCCCAACCCTTCCTTCCTTTTTCCCCCCTTTGAACCTTCCCCTTCGAATCTTCTCCCTTCGAATCTTCAAATCTTTCGTTTATGTCACTTTTGTGTAAAACCACTTCACCCCCATACCAACAAATCCAACAATTCAGTTTATCATCGCACAATCGTACTAAACAATTACCTTTCTAGGCGGTTAACATAAAAATAACAGTGCCAATTGATGGATTTCAATATTAAAAAAACACTTTTTTAAAAATTAATCTATATTTGCCAACTCTAAACATTTAAAAAGGAAATTAAAATTAACCTTATGGCTCAAACAGCAGCAAAACCAACTAAGAAGACCACGATCGGGGGTCTAGCAGTCATCGTAATGACGATCAATCTCGTTATCGGTATTTTATTTTACATTTTTGTGGCCGGAAGCGATGCAAACTTCACTGCAGAAGGCAAACCAATTCCGGGTAATTATCTGGCCTTAATTCATGAGGGTGGATTTATAGTACCAATCTTATTAGCCTTATTTTTAACTGTAATGGTTTTCTTTTTTGAAAGATTATTGACCATTTCCAAAGCAAAAGGTAATGGATCAATTGAATCATTTCTTCAAAAGATCAAATTTCACCTGAGCAATCAGGATATGACAGCCGCTTTAAAAGAATGCGATCGTCAGAAAGGTTCAGTAGCAAACGTTGTAAACGCAGGTCTACATAAATATGCTGAAATGAAAGCAGATAAAGAAGCTACAACCGAACAAAAAGTATTGAATATTAGCAAGGAAATTGAAGAGGCTACCGCATTGGAAATGCCGGCCTTGGAAAAACACCTTCCTATTCTTGCA
The DNA here is from genome assembly GCA_043727235.1 of Bacteroidota bacterium. Classification (GTDB taxonomy): domain Bacteria; phylum Bacteroidota; class Bacteroidia; order Chitinophagales; family BACL12; genus UBA7236. The sequence goes on along the minus strand of JAYSYX010000437.1, from coordinate 17,027 downwards.
ACTATTGCTTCCATTGGAACGTTGATAGCCTTATTGGGAACAGTGTTAGGTATGATCAGAGCCTTCGCAGCTCTTGCAGCAGAAGGAACTCCTGACCCATCAGCACTATCCGCAGGTATCTCTGAAGCCTTGATCAATACGGCAATAGGTATCGGAACATCAGCATTAGCTATCATATTCTATAACATCTTTACTGGAATGATAGATAAACTGACTTACGGAATTGATGAGATCGGATTTACGATCACTCAAACATTTGCCGCTTCAGAAAAATAATCCTATTAAGTGCACGTTTAAAAAAACGTAACGATGCCAAAAATTAAAGTAAAAAGAAGTAGTACAATAGTGGATATGACCGCCATGACAGACGTGTCGTTCCTACTGTTAACTTTCTTCATATTAACGGCTAAATTCCGTCCTTCTCAGCCTGTTGTAATAGACATGCCCAGTTCTGAATCGGAAACTGTTGTTCCGGATAACCTGATGGTAATTTCCGTTGACAAAGAAGGTAAGGTTTATTATTCTATGGACAATCCTAAGTTAAAGATCGTAACACTCCAGAACCTGATTGAAAGATATGGTTCAACCTATTCTTCCTTAAATGACCTTACCGATCAACAAATAGCAAATTTTGCCAATGTGGAAATGATGGGTTACGAAATTTCACAATTACCCCAGGTGTTGAGCATGCCGCCGGATCAACTGGCAGCTTTGCGGGATTATCCGGGTGTACCTATAGATTCCGCTAACAACGAATTACGCGACTGGATACAATCAGGGCGTTGGGCCGATAGGCTTGACAGAGATGCGTCAGGTGCCGACAGACCAGAGATCCGTATTGCCATTAAAGGTGATAAGGATGCAAATATTCAGGCAATTCAGGAGATCATTAAAACATTGACGAATGAGCCTGTGAACATTCATACATTTAATTTAATAACCACTTTGGAAGGACCGGTAACAGGCGCAACTGTTGCTCCGGTAACCAAATAAAAACAATAAGGTTATGTCAGATATTCAAACCCCTGAGAAAGGGAGTCATAGTAAACACGGTAAAGGTAAGGTCAGGTCGAAAAAAATGTCGACCCGCGTCGATTTTACCCCTATGGTGGATCTTGCCTTCCTGCTAATTTCCTTCTTTATGTTAACTACCACGCTAAACAAACCTGTGGCAATGGAATTGAACATGCCAAAAAAGGATGAACAGGTTAAAACAGATGTAAAGGAATCGATGGTTTTAAATGTTCTTTTGGACAAGAATGACAAAATATGGTATTACGACGGACAGGTTGTATTTGATATGAAAACCACGAATTACTCAGCAGAGGGAATTCGCGATGTTATTTATAAAAAACAAAAATCAGTTGGTAAAGAACACGGTGATCCTGAAAAAATGATCGTGATAATTAAAATGACTGATGGAGCAACCTACAAGAATATGGTAGACATTCTTGATGAAATGGATATTACGAGCACAAAAATTTATGCTATTCAGGATATTGCGGACCTCGAAATGGAGGCAATTGCCAATGGTGGTAAATTAGATGTTGTTCCGGAATAAAAATTGAGTTAACAAATTATGGAAAATTAATCTAAACAGCATCAGACTTTTAAACAAAGCGTTATGATGGAAGATAACAAAAAATATTTAAGGCAATCGATGGACGAAATTGTTTTCGACAATCGGAATAAAGCCTATGGTGCATATTTTTTACGTCAATTATCCGTAAAAAACACGGTTGTTGCATCCGTGATTATTTTTGCCTCAACTATTTTACTCACTAGTGCGAGTTATATTGATTTTGGGTTTCTTAAGAAGAGTAAAGAAGATGAATCTATTAATCGTATTGTAACATTAACTGCGCCACCTCCTTTGGATGAGGCCGCACCTCCCCCTCCACCACCTCCGCCTCCACCACCGCCGGTAAGACCTACCGTTAAGTTCGTGGAAATGGTTGTAAAAAAAGATGATGAGGTTGCTGAAGAGGAAGAAGTTGTGCGTGTTGATGAGATCAAAGCAGATATTTCTACTGAAACTCAGGAAGGTGATGAAGATGCAGAGATCATTATTGAAACAGTTGTAACAGAAAAAGAAGTGGTAGAAGATAAAACCATTTACAGTTTCGTAGAACAAAATCCTGAATACCCGGGTGGTGTTAAAAAATTATACGAATATCTGGCAAGCCATATAGAATACCCGAGAATGGCGAGAGACAATGGTATTGAAGGAACGGTTTATCTTAAATTTGTAGTAGATAAAAGTGGAAATGTTTCAGATGTAAAAGTTCAAAGAGGAATTGGTGCAGGTTGTGATGAAGAAGCAGTGAGAGTGGTTAGCACAATGCCAAACTGGACACCGGGAAGACAAAACGGAGCTGCAGTAAATGTTTATTTTACTCTTCCGGTTAAATTTGACCTTTCCGATTAATAATGCTCAAATCAATAATTAAAACCATCTGAGGCGAAATCCTAAGATGGTTTTATTTTTATATAGCTATGCGATTTAATATATTTAAACATCCGGTTCTGTTATTAAAATCTTTTGCATCATTAATGTATATTGCGATGGGTTTAACCTTGATATTAATTCCGGATCTAATTGTTGCATTGGGAAAAACATATAGTTACGCACTTGGAGTTCTATTAATGATTTACGGAATTTTTAGAATTATTCGTGCAATTGCCGAAGCAAAAGAAATAAACCACGAAAACGAATTATGATCAAAAAAAATATTCATATCGCATTTTTTCTAGTCTTAATGGGTATATCTTTTATGAGATGCAGTTCGGGATCGTTTGACAAGGATGTAGAGAATATGAATAAAGGTGAGATCATGATCTATGCTGATGCAAGTTATACTTCCCTTGTTGGTGAACTTATTAAATCGTATGAAAATGTATACCCGGAAGCAAAAATAAAAGCAACCTATGCAAGCGATCGCGAGATACTGGATGCTTTTTTACAAAATAAAACACAAATGATCGTCACCGGACGAGAACTTAATGCAACGGAATTAGCTGCCCTTGAAAAAACGCATAAATTCGTACCTGAACAATTTAAAATTGCAACGGAAGCGATCGCTGTTATAACTTCTGAAAATAATCCCGATTCTGTTTTTGATATGAATGAATTTATTAAAAGCAGAAATCCGGGATATACCGGAAAATATCAAAACATCAATTTTGTTTTTAATAAGGCTAACGGGAGTATGATCAATCAGCTTATAGAAAATGAAGGTGCTTCTTTGCTCAATATGTTCTCTCTGGATAACAAAGACACACTTGCTTCGTATATAGCTTCAAATGACAATGCGATTGGATTTATTTCCTTTGCAGAAATAAGCGATATGGACGACCCTGCAGCCCAGTCGATATTGAAGGGTGTAAAGGTCATGTCTGTTTCTAAAACCGATTTAAAGGGAATAACTAAGGAATATGACTTATCTCAATCAACAATTGCAACCAATAGTTATCCCCTCCAGAGAAGCGTTACAGTAGTGAAAGGAAACATTGCTCAGCTGTTAGGCACGGGTTTTGTCAACTTCTTATATAGAAGTAAAGCTTCAAGAATAATTTTAAAGGCAGGACTCATTCCGGCAAAAATGCCTGAACGGGAAATTAAAATAGTAGAATAAAAAACCAAACCGAAAATGAAGATTATTAAAACATTAATTGCAGTATTATTGATTCAAAGTGTTGTGCAGGCGCAAACTTTGCCTGATGCGAAAAAGGCGATAGAATCTGAATATTATTTCAAAGCGAAAAAAATATTATTATCACTCAATAATACATTACCTTCTGTAGAAACAAATTATTATTTAGGTAATGTGTATTTACTGACCAACAAATTGGATTCCGCTAAATATTATTTTACTAAAGCAAGTGAGTTTGTTGAAAATAAAAACGCACTTGTATTTGTAGCTAAAGGAAAGGTGAATTTATTAAATAACAAACCTGCCGAAGCCAAATTAAATTTTGACGATGCCATTAAGGTTAGCAAAGCGAAAAATGCAGAGATCTTTTATCAGATCGGTGATGCATATTACAAAATAAATAATGCGGAAGCAATTAAAAATTATGAGATCGCATATTCCACTGATCCTAATCTGATAATTAATTTATTGGCCTATGGAGATGCATATCTCGATATGGACGATCCCGGAAGAGCCATGACAAAATACGAACAGGCGAACGCGGTAAATCCTAATATTGCCGTAACACATTTACGGATTGGAAGAGTACATGCTAAAACAGGTAAACACAAAGAGGCAATTGAAGAATTTAAAAAGACAATTGAACTTGATCCAAATATTGCTGTGGTTTATAAAGAATTAGGAGAAGAATATTATTTGGCGGGTATTTATGATAAAGTTCGGGAATCATTTAATAAATATGTGGAATTAAATGCAGAAGATAAAGAAGCGCGAATTGTTCCTGCCGTAACATGTTATCAAATTGGTGATTATATATGTGCTATTGAAGAAGCAAGAAAGATAGTTGCAGATGACCCGACCAATTTTATTGCCTGGAGAATTATATATTATGCAAATTATGAATTGGGAGATACTTTGAGAAAAACTGATGCTCCAAGCGCTCTTTTGAAATTTACCGAGGGATATGAAGCCTCACAAACTTTTTGGAATATTCCAGAGAAAAAAGTGCAACCCTTGGATTACCAATATTCTGCAAAGTTGGCAGTGGAAATAAAGGATACCGTAAAAGCAATTTTTTATTATACCATGGCAATTGAAAACGATACAAATACCACAGCAGAGGTATTTACCGAATATGCTAAATATTTATATTCCACAAAAAAATATCCGGAAGCAATTGAGGTTTACAACAAAACTATATCAAAATTTGGTGGTGGGCCCTTGGATTATTATTTCATGGGTCGTGCATATTTCCTCATAAATGATTATGCGATGGCGGATACCACCTTTGCACAATTTATTATTATGCAACCGAATTCGCCGGATGGATATTTACAACGCGCGAAAACAAAATTAAAAATTGAAGAAGAAGTAAAAGGAGAAGCACTGCCCTATTATCTCAAGTTTATTGAGTTGGCAGAAAAGGATTTGGAAAGAAATAAAAAGACCTTAATTGAAGCATATTCTTATTGCTGCACTTATTATGGTTTGGTAGTAAATCAAAAAGAGGAAGCCTGTATTTATTACAACAAGGTGATCGCATTAGATCCTACGAACGAATATATTTTAACACTGGAATTGGAATGTAGGAATTGAGGGGTGAGTGGTGAGTAAATAACGCAAGTGAGGCTCCCACTTTTTCAGTGGGGGTCTCACTGAAACGGAGGAACCTTGTTAATTCCCGATTAAAGCAAACTCAGGTGATGAGTAATCCTTCATCGCAAAAGCTACAGCGGATTCTCCTGACTAAAGATGATTTACATCTGAATACTCTACTACACCCGAAAAGATTTGAAATCAAATATTAAAAAAATAGCCGCAAAGAAAATTTTTCCTTGCGGCTATTTAATAATAATATTTTTTGTTAATAGGGCAATGTAATTTCTGTTGTAAATTCTCCAATAGTTAAAGTTGCATCATTATCGCAGCTGCCATCTCCAAAATCTAATTCACGCGTAGTAAGACCTTCAGGAGTTACTTCCAAAATACCGCTTACCATCCATATACAATCCATTTCCTTTACCAGCGGTTCAGCAATATGGGTGCTAAATGCTGTCCCATTTCTATTAATTCCGGAGGCTGCAAAATCAGCACCTATGCCATCGGAAATTGCATAAACATCATCCTCCATGACGAGTGTTCCTTCCCCTTCCATCCATTCGCGTGTGCGTGTCGCATCCCATGAAATAGTTTCACCTGTCTCTAGCGTAATTAATCCATCAATTACTGAAACAGAAAAATAAATATTTCCGTCAGCATTAAGTCCTTCATTGATCACAGTCTTAGTCCCTTCCACCTTATTTCCATTCACAAAATAATTTTCGGTGGTAACGGTAATAATCGTTCCTGCAGTCGAATAAGGCCCTGTAAAGGTTGCTATAACGATACCCGAACGCTCTAAACCGAGATAACTTACACAACTTTCCCCAAAATCGATGGTCATGGTGTTCGGAAATTCTCCCAGAGGAGCACTAAAAGTTGTAGTAGGACAAACTTCGGCCACTTTGCCGTATGTTTCGCTCAGAAGCCCTGCGAAACCGTTTTCTGCGGCTTGCTGGTTCACAACTGACTGAAGATCGTTAAACGACCCATCGGCTATAGAATTATCAAGGGAGGCGTAAATGTCGGTGTCAGCACTTTCTTTTTTGCATCCACCCAGCATTGTTATAACTAATGCTGTGATACAGGTGGTTTTTACATTAAATAGTCTCATATTATTTACAAATTTATTCTATGACCTCTGCAATTGAAAAGGGTTTAAAAGGTCATTTAGCTGATATTTGGAATTTTAGGGGTAAAACACCTATCTTTGCAGTCCATTTATAAAAAAATCAAACAAAAAAAATGAACCAGTACGAAACAGTCATCATTTTCACTCCTGTCCTCTCAGATGACGACGTGAAGAGGACCGAGGAAGCCTATAAGGATTTCCTTCGTTCGAACGGAGGTGAAATAGTTGCCGAAGAGCACTGGGGCCTTAAGCAGTTAGCTTACAACATTAAGAAAAAGAGCACCGGAATTTACTACGTGCTTGAGTACAAAGGCCCAAGTGACATTACAGGAAAATTGGATGTCCAATTTAACCGTGATGAGAATGTGTTGCGTTTTGCAACAATTCGCCTCGATAAGTATTCCATCGACTACAACGAACGCAAACGTCGCGGTGAAATTGGCAGAAATGCTAAAACCGGCGCACATGCAGCTAATAAGTTAAACAAAGAAAAAGAAAAAGCAGAAGCGTAATCATGGCAGCAGGAAAAAACATCAGATACCTCGCAGCGCCCAAATTAGGGATGATGCGCAAGAAATACTGCCGTTTCAAAAAAAGCGGAATCAAGTATATCGACTACAAGAACCCTGAATTCTTATTGAAATTTGTAAACGAACAAGGTAAGATCTTACCTCGCCGTTTATCAGGTAACAGTTTGAAATATCAGCGCAAAGTAGCTCAGGCTGTAAAACGCAGCCGTCAATTGGCGTTATTGCCGTATGTTACTGACCTTTTAAAATAACGAACGATGGAAGTAATTTTAATCAAAGACGTAGATAATCTTGGCGATTCTAATACACTTGTAAGAGTTCGTGATGGTTATGGTCGCAATTACCTGATCCCAAGGGGATTTGCTGTAATTGCCAACGAAGGCAATCGTAAAATAATGGCGGAAAGAATGAAAGCTTCCGACAAACGCGAAAAATTATTACTGGATAAAATTCAGGAAGTGATCGCGAAATTGCAGGCAACAACCATTAAGGTTGGAGCAAAAGTGGGACAAAATGACAAGATCTTCGGATCTATCACCAACGTTCAACTTGCAGAAGGCATTAAAAAACAATTAGGTTTGGTTATCGACAGAAAGAAAATTGTTCTTCCTGAAGAAGTAAAAACCTTAGGCACTTATGCTGCAACAATTTCATTGGATAAGGATCATAATATTCCGGTGAATTTTGAAGTGGTAGAAGGGTAAGAAAGAATCGAAGGGAGAAGGGAGAAGATTCGAAGGGTGACACCAACGAAATTTTACTTTACCCCTAAATATATTGGTTGGAGAATATAAATAGACCTCAGGGCGAAAGTTCTGAGGTTTTTTTTTGAAGGTGGGATTTTGTTTATGAATAATTTATTGCACAATTATTTTTTTTCGATAAATTCCGGTTTCAGTTTCAAGTTTGATAAAATAGATACCGAGAGCTTGAACAAACGGGAGATTAATATTATTTCCTGTAATATCACTTTCTAACAGCCTGGCTCCCTTGGAATCAAATATTTTCATTTTCCCATTAAAAGTTTGATCTCCAATAATTGAAATTATCCCCTCGGAATAAAAAATATTTATATTTGGAGACGGGCTTTCAATTGCTGTTGGATTTGCAAGAAACATTGCATAGTTTGATAAATCACTTAAATTGTTTTTACATGTAATTCCTTCCCTGTACAACGCAAGTATTATAGCCTTATATAAAATGGATGGCTCCATCAATTCACCATCCCAGGTTTTCATAAGTTCAGGCAGTTGAATATTAAATTCCTGCATAGGAGGTATTTCAATGTAGTTTTCCGGAAGTGCAGCTTCTGCCATTTCTTTTGTAAAATGATTCCAATCCATTCCTCTCACAAACATTATTCTGAAAGAACTTGATTGCATAGTGTCAATTAATTCATCAACCGACGCGATCAAGTCAGAAGAATTATAAGCATATATAGTGGTATCCAAATTTATTTCATCGGGAGTTTCCGCAAAACTATTTTCACCTATTTGAGCAGGAAGTGATATTACCATTGAACACTCATTACTCAACGGGAATTTAGAAATAGAGAAAACAGTTATCTTAATATCAGATAATATCGGTAATGGTTCACCTATATAATTAGGAAAATTTGTTGGCAACCTAATATCAACGTCATTACCCGATGGCAAAATACTTAAATAGTTTTCAGGAGAAATTAATAATGCTTCATTAGCAGAAAATCCATATCCAGGAGCAACCATAATACGATATTCACTAACAGTTTCCTCATCCAATGCTTTATTAAATTTTACTTTTAATTCATCAGTTCCTCCTGTGCAAGAGTCAGTATATAAAACAAGTTCACTCACTTCATCCGCTATTCTGTCTTTTACAGCAATCAAATCTAGTGGAGTGGATGTACAAGCAAAATCATTTATATGCAGTGAATCGTCATTCCATCCTAATCGCAACCAACAATAATTTGTATCTGTATCAATAATTTGAAAGCCAAGAAATTGTTTAGGTCGACTAAAATCAAATTCCCCCTGAACGCAGCCTTCTCCATAATATCCACAAATATGCGTTTCTAAAATATCTGTTATTTGATCCCAATCAATGAATTCTGAAATTGTATCCCCTTCAACGAAAACCCTACCAACATTTTGACCGGGAATAATACATTCGGTTGAAGAATATCCACTGCCAAATGTAGAGGACAAATAACAGGGGTCGGCAAATTCGACTGCAATCTTGTTTGAACCAAATAATTCGAGGTTAAAAAATGTCCATGTTGGACAATATCCACAATCATAATCAGTATCAAAACTTAATCCAATATCAATATTACCATCAAAATTAAAATCAATATATTGCATGCCTTCATCTTCAAGCCATCCACCATCCAAACTATAAAGTAATATATCGGGTTCAATGTCAGTGTAAACTACCTGTGCCTCAATATGGTTAATCGCCAAAATTCCTGAGGCAAGTGCTGAATAATTAATTAGTTTAGATGTATACGTTTTCATTAGCAGTTTTGAATTTTATACGGACGTTTTGTTTAACAACTTAGGATCTCCTATTTAGTTTTAATTTTAACTGGGGAATTAAAGCTACAATTTATTTCAAATTTTAATAAGCGCATTTAACGAAATAGCTGGATTTTCATGTGAAATCTATCTATAAATTAGTAAAGCATTTACACATTTTGTTAATCAAAGCCTTTTGTAGTATAGTATTAATACCTTATTGCACGATTTAAGGTCGTTTCGTATCAGATTATTATCACTGGAATGGAACAAATATTGCCCTTATATTAAAAATACTCAACATGATTTACCTCAGTATAGTATTATTCTGTTTAGCAGGAATACTCGGAACATTTATAATTACAAAAGTGGTAGGTGGGAGACCTATTTCCAAACCACTTAAAAATGTACACGCGGTAATTGCATTTGCAGGATTGATAGTACTCATCATTTATATGTTTCAGATCGAATATGTTTCCTATTATCTGCGCTTTAGTTTAGGACTTTTTGTTGTTGCCGGATTTGTAGGATTTTTAGCATTAAAACCCTACAAACCCGAAGATAGAAGACCACAGGTTTTTGCGTTATTGCATGCATTAATGGCCGTTGGAGGATTGATGATGTTGTTTGTTTATTGGGCATTGTATTTATGAGGAGAAAGGAGGGAGGAGAAAGGAGTTTAAATTTCTTGCGAAATTTTACTAAATCCCACTGTTTGTTTTCCCATTTCCCGCGTCCCGATTCACGAGTCCCAAAAGGAGAAAGGAGATTAAATTTCTTGCGAAATTTTATCTAATCAAATCCTTTTCCGAGATCGCGTGTCCAAGGCCCTGTGTATCGGTTACCTCTACCCTCTCTCTCTATCAACAACACTAATCTTATTATCATTTAAGAACCAACGATCATTTACAAAATCGTAACTGAATTTGATATTTACGGTACCCTTGGTTCCAACTGCAGATTTAGTATCGGAATTATTTTTGTCCGATATAATGATATCATCTACTGTTTGGGCAGATAAAATAAATTCCGTATTCTTGTTATTGTCCTTCAATGATGGTAAACCATCAATAAATTTCAACATCAGATCATTGGAAATAGAGTAACTTTTTTTAGGTGCTGTTCGGTTTTCTGTATTAGACATTTTCAAATATACGGAAAATAATTGAGAATTGATAATTGATAATTGATAATTAAACAGCCGGGTTAACGAAAAATTTGACCTTTGACACCTTACATAAAGAATATTACATGAGAAAATAATTGAACTTGAAAATTGAAAACTGATTAAAACATAGTAAGTTTATAATTTTAGTGAAATAACAATTCGATGCAACAGGCGCCAATGTGACTTACCGCCTACTGTTTACTGTTGACTGTTTACTGTTTACTGCCACTGCCCTCTGCCACTCCCCTCTGCCACTGCCCTCTGCCACTGCCCTCTGCCACGGCCCTCTGCCACTGCCCACTATTTTTTCTATGCTTAATTAATTCATCAACTGAAACGAGAATTATCAGCCAGAGTATCATTGTCAATTATCAATTGTCAATTATCAATTACTCATACCGCAGGGCCTCGATCGGATCCATCATGGATGCACGGCGGGCGGGAATGTAACCTGCTGCTATACCGGTGATAACACAGACAATTAAGCCAATAATTATCCAAAGCCAGGGAAGTATAAAGTTGGCATTAAGTGCAAGGGCCACAATATTTCCTATGAAAATTCCCAAGATAATTCCGCAAATTCCACCTAGTATACAAATAACAATACTTTCAATAAGAAATTGACGCCTGATAGTCTTTCGGTTTGCACCAATTGCCATGCTGACACCAATTTCGCGCGTGCGTTCATTTACCTGAACGAGCATGATATTCATTAAACCAATTGCTGCCCCTATTAAGGTGATAAATCCTATGAACATTGCACCAATAGCTACATATGATAAACTATCGAGCATCACACTTACAACGGAATCACTTTTTGAAACATTGAAATCATCCTCCTCCCCTATTTTTAATTTGCGCACCTGACGGAGTAATCCCGTAGCGTCGCCTATTGCAGGTTCCATATCCTGAGCATTGCTCACTCCTACAGTAATTATATAATTATCGGGACCGGATTTCGGAAAAACACTCCTTGCAGAGGTTAATGGGATTAATACCCGTGTATCCGATTGCATAAAACTACTTCCCTTGGGTTCTAAAATTCCGATGACCCTATAATATTGATTATTTATTGAAATAGGTTTGTCGATGGGATTATCTTTTTCGGTAAAAACCTTTTCCGCAACATCGCTCCCCAAAACCACTACGCGTGCAGCACTTTCCAATTCCTGAACAGAAAAGCCCCTGCCGTTCTCTATGGTATATCCCACCACTGAAATAAAATTTTCATCCACCCCAAACACATCAACATTAGGATTGGTTTTCTTATCCGCTTGCTTCACAGTTCCCGAGCCTTGAATAAATAAACTCGAAATGGAAACATAAGAACCGGTGTACTCATATTTACTTTTGAAATTACTTGCCTCCTTATAACTGATAGGCGGTTTTGGTTTTTCATCTCCATCCGACATTTCATCAAAATTGCGGATGGAAAAAGAATTTGCTCCCAAAGTGGTAAAATTGGAATTTATAGAAGATTCCAAAGCATCAATGGCAGTAAGAATTCCGATCAAAGCAGTTAAACCAATCGCAATTATCGTAATAGTGATAATACTCCTCAGGCGATTTGCCTGAATTGCCCTTAAAGCAAGACTGATATTTTCTTTTAAGGTCAAATTATTTTAAGTTTGTCTAAATTATAATTTTTACTACTTTAAATAAACTACTTCTGTATTTCCTGTGTTACCTTTGTAGAAGTTTTACAAAAATACAGGTTTAGCTGTGTCAATCCGCAACATCTTAACACAATTTGAGAAATAAAATACAATTGAATTATGGCTTTCGATATTGAAATGATCAAACAGGTTTATGCAAATTACCCTGAAAAAATTGCGGCTGCACGCAAAATATTAAATCGCCCACTTACCCTTACCGAAAAAATTTTATACACCCATTTAAGCGAAGGGTTAGCTTCAAAAAATTATGTGAGAGGAGCGGATTATGTCGACTTTGGACCTGACCGTGTAGCCATGCAAGATGCAACTGCCCAGATGGCCCTATTGCAATTTATGAGTGCAGGGAAAAAGAAGGTTGCTGTTCCCTCTACTGTTCATTGTGATCACTTGATTCAGGCAAAGATAGGAGCTGATGCAGATCTGATAACTGCAATGGATACTAATAAAGAAGTTTATGATTTTTTGGCTTCGGTAAGTAATAAATACGGTATAGGATTTTGGAAGCCGGGTGCAGGAATAATACATCAGGTGGTTTTGGAAAATTATGCGTTTCCCGGAGCTATGATGGTTGGAACAGATAGTCATACGGTTAACGCCGGCGGACTCGGAATGGTAGCAATTGGTGTTGGTGGAGCTGATGCTGTGGATGTGATGGCGGGATTTGCCTGGGAATTAAAAATGCCGAAATTGATAGGTGTTAAATTGACAGGAAAAATGAGCGGCTGGACAAGTGCGAAAGATGTAATATTAAAAGTTTCGGGTATTTTAACCGTTAAAGGTGGCACCGGAGCAATATTGGAATATTTTGGAGAAGGTGCAGAAAATATTTCCTGCACAGGAAAAGGAACAATTTGTAATATGGGCGCAGAAATTGGCGCCACTACTTCTCTTTTCGGATACGATGATAGCATGCGCAGATATTTAAATGCAACGGAAAGAAATGAAGTTGTTTTATTAGCTGATAAAGTTGCGGAACATTTAACCGGTGATGCCGAAGTGTATACAAACCCATCCGATTATTTTGATCAGGTGATTGAAATTAATTTGAGTGAATTGGAACCACATGTAAATGGTCCTTTTACTCCGGATCTTGCATGGCCAATTTCAAAATTAAAAGATGCCGTAATTGCAAATGAATGGCCTGAAGTTTTGGAAGTTGGATTAATTGGAAGTTGCACAAATTCCAGTTATGAAGATCTTACAAGAGCGGCTTCTATTTCGAGACAGGCATCTGCGAAAAAATTAAAGACAAAATCAGAATTTACTATTACTCCCGGAAGCGAATTAGTTCGATTTACCGTGGAACGCGATGGGTTATTAAATGACTTTGAAAAAATTGGAGGTGTAGTTTTAGCAAATGCATGCGGACCATGCATTGGTCAGTGGGCGCGACATACTACTGATCCAAACAGAAAAAATACCATCATTACTTCTTTCAACAGAAATTTTGCAAAAAGAAATGACGGCAATCCGAATACACATGCATTTGTTGCATCACCTGAAATTGTGACGGCGATGGCAATTGCAGGTTCAATAACATTCAATCCGTTAACTGATTCTTTAATTAATGAAGATGGTGTTTCCGTTAAATTTGATGAGCCAACAGGAATTGAATTACCTCCAACAGGATTTGATGTAGGAGATGCAGGATATCAGGAACCGGCTGCAGATGGCTCTGATGTAACTGTTGTGGTTGATCCTCAATCAAAAAGATTACAATTATTGGAACCATTTAAAAAATGGGAAGGCTCAGATCTTACCGGATTAAAATTATTAATTAAGGCTAAGGGAAAATGTACTACCGACCATATCAGTATGGCGGGACCCTGGTTAAAATTCAGAGGTCACCTGGATAATATTTCCAATAATATGTTAATTGGTGCATTAAATTATTTTAATGAAAAAACGGATACCGTAAAAAATCAATTGACCGGTGAATATGAATCTGTACCGAAAGTGCAGCGCGATTATAAAGCTGCAGGAATAGGAAGTATAGTGGTGGGTGATGAAAATTACGGTGAGGGTTCTAGTCGCGAACACGCAGCGATGGAACCGAGATTTTTAGGTGTGAGAGCAATACTTGTAAAATCGTTTGCACGTATTCACGAAACAAATTTGAAAAAACAGGGAATGTTGGGTTTAACTTTTTCAGATAAAAATGATTATGATAAAATTCTGGAAGATGATAATATCGATATATTAGGATTGACCACATTTACACCGGGCATTCCGCTTAATGTAAGATTAAATCACAAGGACGGTACCTCTGATACCATAAGTGTTTTTCATACTTATAATGCGCAACAGATAGAGTGGTTTAAAGCGGGAAGTGCTTTAAATTTGATCAATGAACAATAAAAAAATAGCGAAGAGAAATATTCACTTTAAATAGATAATAATTTAGTTACTATTGCTGAATAATGCTTAAAAAGACATTAAAATTACTAGGAGTTGCCAAGCCATATAAGTATATCAGGACTAAATATTATCATTGGAAATTGTTGAAAGACAACTTTACAATAAACAAAAATATACAATGGTTTGGCTTACCCTGGTGTGGATTTTATTTAGATGTTACCAAACTTCATAAAAATTGCAATGTAATATCAGTAGGAGTAGGCCGGGATATTTCTTTTGACCTGGCTCTGCAAAAAAAGGGAGTAAAACAAATTTATTTATTTGATCCAACGCCCGTATCTGTAACTTTTATTAAAAGTATCAAGCTCCCTGCTAATATATCATTTTTACCGTATGGGTTATCAGACCGCAACGAGATTGTTTCTTTTTATTTGCCAATCAATTCTGAAAGAATATCCGGAAGTGCGCACCCAGCTCAACATCTTAATAAAGAAAGTGCGTATCAAGTGCAAATGTATGATCTCATAGGTTTAATGCAAGTCTCAAGCATGAAAACGTTAAATATTCTAAAAATGGATATTGAAGGAAGTGAATTTAAGGTTATAGAAAACATGTTTAACCAAAAAATATTTCCGGAGCAATTGTGCGTTGAATTTCATCAAAGATTTTTTGACGATGGGAATGTAAGATTTAAAAACATTGTTAAACTCTTAGAGGAAAATAATTATATTCTTTCTGCAAGGTCGCAGGATGAAGGTTACCTTTTTGTTTATCACAATCCGAGATAAATAAAGTTTAGTTTGCCTTTATTTTTTTCTGGCAGCAACAAATAAATTATTGTTTTTAAAGGAAGATGGGAAAAATAATAAAAAAATATTTTGAACCCTTTCTTTTATCGAAGGTGTAAACGTGAGATCATCTTCCAGTAATTTGTGATATTCGTTTAATTGGGCATTAGTTGGTTGAGTATCACCATATATTTTTAATAGTATCTCATTAAATTTAAAGTGCTTACAAGTTAAAACAAGTTCTGCCATTGTAAATTCTCTTTGATGATTCTTGAAGTGATCCGATGCATTTAAATATTTAACAATGTTTGTTGGATGCCCTGTTTTACGAAATACAAATTTTTTCCACATGTCAAACCTCATAACATTAGGTGTTGAAATAAATAGTATACCTCCAGGTTTTAATTTACTATTTATCATTTCCATTGTAGGGGTTATAACTGCTAAATGTTCAATAACATCTATCATGAGAATATTATCATACTGGATATCAGATTCCAATTCTTTAATATATTTATCTTCTAATTCCAACAACTTCACTACAGACATTTCAGACACATTTGCATATGGTTCATAGCCTGTCACATTATATCCTGATTCTGTTAGTATCTTCACAACAAAAGGAACACCACATCCAAAATCGAGTATATTATTATTTGTATTTACGTCAGGGAGATTCATAAACAATTCTGCACTCATTTTATATCGTTTCCAGTTTTTCAAAAACATAGCTGCATATAATGGAGCATCATTTATAATACTGGCGTATATGGTTTGTTTTATTGTATCAGAAACTACATGCATATCTTGACTTCTTTATTCCCGCTAAATTAAGGGAAATCGCAATATTTTAATACTTACATATAATACGAACCTTTAAATCCACCTTTTGCCACCTTTGCACGTGAAATACCTGTAAAATGACAATATTATTAGCAAACCTAACACTAACATAACATATTTTTGTATTATGAATACCAAAACTATATGTTTTTTAGTTTTCACCCTTTGTTTTTCTTTTACACAAAGTCAAACTATTTTTTCCGGCGTTCTAGTGGAACAAGAAACAAATGAACCTATATCCGATGCACTGATTATCTTAAATGAGAACATGGACTTTACCAGTAGTGACTCTTTAGGTATTTTTAATTTTACATTGAAAAGTGGGGTACCTAAATTGAATTTGGAAATCCGCAATGTATCTTGTCATCATACTATAGAGTATACAATTACGGGGAATATACCTGATACCATCAAAATACTTTGTCCTCCCTTTTCACTTGAGGAAGTAGTTATCACCTTTACCGATCCCAGACTAATTATATTGGATGCAGTCAAAAAAATTCCACAAAATTATTTCGATTCCACCTTTGCAGTAAAAGCATTCTACAGACATTATCAAAATATTAATAGCAATTTTACAAATTTAACTGAAGCCCAAACATCTGTACTTTTCCGATTATCACAAAAACGCAATACTATTGCTGCCGACGAGGCTGTTGCAGTGCAAGCAATACGGAGGTCGGATCGCTACATTTTGCCGGAAGAGTTTCATGGTGATGATTATAAGGATATGTTGGATCAAAATCCTATTTATCATCTTTTTACAAGTTCTTTAAATCCTGAGA
>JAYSYX010000436.1:0-6395 GCA_043727235.1 Bacteroidota bacterium | reverse complement strand
AAGAATCTAAGATCATTCTGGTTTCGCCGGAAGGCATACGTACTATAACATATTTACCTTCTTTTGCCGATAACTGAGCCCAGCTTCCTGCGCTTCTTGCTATCATTCCGCCTTTACCCGGATACATTTCAATATTGTGAATAATAGTTCCCAAAGGAATACTGCGCAATATCAAAGTGTTTCCCAATTCAGGAGCAACGTTTTCACCGGATTCTACCGTTTGTCCAACCTGCAAACCATTTGGTGCAATGATGTATCTCTTCTCTCCATCAGCATAATTTAATAATGCTATGAATGCGCTGCGATTCGGATCGTATTCAATTGTTTTTACTGTTGCGGGAACATTGTGTTTATCCCGTTTAAAATCAATTATACGATATCTCTTCTTATGACCGCCACCAATGTAGCGCATCGTCATGTTTCCTGAACTATTACGTCCACCCGTCTTTTTAAACGGAGCGGTCAAACTCTTTTCAGGTACATCAGTGGTAAGTTCAGTATAAGCGTTGCCTATTCTGAATCGTGTACCTGGTGTAACCGGATTATATTTCTTTAATGCCATCTTTCAGATTAAATTGTGCTGAAAAAATCAATTGTTTCGCCTTTTTTTAGAGTGATGTATGCTTTCTTCATACGTCCTTTGGTGCCCTGACTGATTCCGAACGGTGTTCTTTTCCAGCCGAATTTACCATTGTCGGTAATCGTTCTTACATGCTCTACACTAACACTGTAGTTTTTTTCCACAGCATTTTTGATCTCTATTTTATTGGCATCCATACCCACTACAAAACCATAAGTGCCATTTGCTTCAGTAAGCTTCGTGGTCTTTTCAGTTATAAGCGGTTTGATTAATATTCTCTTTGCCATTTTCCTAATTTTAATTGTTCTCTGCCATTTGATTGATCATGTTAACAGTGCTTTCTGATAAAACTATGCACTGAGCATTCATGATCGTGTAAGTATTCAGGTCAATTGCTTTTGCGGTTTCCGTTTTTGGCAAATTGCGCATTGATAACTTTACGTTGTTGTTTTCAGCATCTCCCATTATCAACAAGGTTTTTTTACCTGCAACTCCAATGTTGCTCATTATTTTGCTGAATTCCTTCGTTTTTGGAGTGTCCATAGTGAAATCTTCCACTACAACAATTCCGTTTTGTTTTGCTTTATAGGATAAGGCAGAACGTTTAGCCAATTCTTTCACCTTGCGGTTAAGTTTGAAGCTGTAATCTCTCGGACGTGGGCCAAATATGGTTCCACCACCGTGAAATAACGGGCTCTTTATAGAACCTTTTCTGGAACCACCTGTTCCTTTTTGGCGATGCAGTTTTCTTGTTGAACCTGCAGTTTCTCCTTTGTCTCTCGCTTTGTGAGTTCCCTGGCGCTGATTAGCCAAGTACTGTTTTACAGCAAGATAAATGGCGTGGTCGTTAGGTTCTATGCCGAAGATATCATCATTCAGCTCTACCGCTTTCCCTGTTTTTTCGCCTGATATTTTTACTATGTCGACTTTCATGTTATCTCTCGATTATTACATAAGATCCTTTACTTCCCGGAACTGATCCGTTTAACAGTATTAGATTCTTGTCAGAAATAATTTTTGCTATCTTGATGTTGCGCATTTTAACGGTGTCGCTTCCCATGTGACCGGCCATTTTCATTCCTTTGAATACTCTGGAAGGATATGATGATGAACCGATGGAACCCGGTGCGCGGTGACGATCGTGCTGACCGTGTGTGCGCATACCAACTCCACTGAAGTTGTGGCGTTTAACTACACCTTGAAAACCTTTTCCTTTAGAAGTGCTAACAACACTCACTTTTTCACCTTCTTCAAAAATGTCGCAAGTGATATTATCACCTACATTCTTGTCGAGATCAAAATTGCGGAACTCCTTTATCTTGCGCATATGTTTTGCGTTCGATTTTTTGAAGTGGCCGGCTTGAGCCTTATTAGAATTTCTTTCTTTCATTTCATCAAAACCTAACTGAACAGCACTATAGCCATCCGTATCATTAGTTTTCTTTTGCACAACTACGCATGGTCCCGCTTCAATTACAGTGCAGGAAATTACTTTCCCTTCCTCACCGAAGTAATGCGTCATGCCTATTTTTTTTCCTATGATCCCTTTCATTGTCCGGAGCTTTTAGATTTTAATTTCCACTTCTACTCCACTTGGCAACTCAAGTTTCTGAAGTGCATCAACTGTTTTATTTGTTGCGCTGTAAATATCAAGCAACCTTTTATAGGTGCACATTTGGAACTGCTCACGTGCTTTTTTATTCACGTGTGGTGAACGCAATACGGTATATATCTTTTTCTGAGTTGGAAGCGGAATTGGTCCCGTTACAACTGCGCCTGTATTGCGAACTGTCTTTACGATCTTCTCTGCAGTTTTATCTACCAGAGTATGGTCAAAAGATTTCAGTTTCATTCTAATTTTATAGGTCATACTATTGTATTCTTATTTATTAACCAACTGATACTTTTCCTTTTGATTTAGCAATTACCTCTTCTGCAACTGATGTTGGAGCAGGGGCGAAATGCGAGAACTCAAGAATGGATGTTGCACGTCCTGAGGTAATTGTTCTCAGTTGTGTTACATAACCAAACATTTCACTCAAAGGAACTTTTGCTTTGATAACGGTTGCATTGTTCTTATTGTCGAAACCTTCAATCATTCCTCTTCTTCTGTTCAAGTCACCAATTACATCACCCATATGATCTTCCGGAGTAATTACTTCCAGTTTCATGATAGGCTCCAATAATTGAGGTCCTGCATGTTTACCTGAATCGCGGAAAGCGATTTTGGCTGCCATTTCGAAAGAGAAAGCATCGGAGTCAACCGCGTGGAAGGAACCGTCAAACAAACGTACTTTCATACTGTCTATTTGATATCCGGCCAATACACCTGTATTCATCGCTTCTTTAAATCCTTTTTCTACGGATGGAATATATTCACGAGGGATAGATCCTCCGAAAATATCGTTCACAAACTGTAAACCAATATGTCCTTCATCTGCAGGTCCGATCTCAAACTGGATATCAGCGAATTTACCGCGACCACCCGTTTGTTTCTTATAAGTTTCTCTGTGTTTGATCGTTTTAGTGAAGGATTCCTTGTAAGCAACCTCAGGAGCTCCCTGATTCACTTCAATTTTGAATTCACGTTTCAAACGGTCAACAATGATCTCTAAGTGTAACTCACCCATTCCACGAACAACAGTCTGACCTGTTTCTTCATCGAACATAACCTTAAAGGTTGGATCTTCTTCCGCTAATTTGGAAAGAGCCATGCCGAGTTTATCCACTTCCGCCTGCACTTTAGGCTCAATCGCCAATCCGATAACCGGATCAGGGAATTTGATGCTTTCCAATGCAATCGGATGATCTTCATCGCATAAAGTATCCCCGGTTCTGATATCCTTAAAACCAACTGCTGCTCCAATATCACCAGCTTCGATAGTATCGAGTGGGTTTTGTTTATTGGCATGCATTTGAAGAATACGGGAAATACGTTCTTTTTTACCTGTGCGCACATTCAATACATAAGAACCGGCATCCAATTTACCGGAATAAACCCGGAAGAATGCCAAACGACCAACAAAAGGATCGGTCATGATCTTAAACGCAAGAGCTGTAAAAGGTTCTTTTACATCAGGTTTGCGGAATACTTCTTCCTCTGTATCAGGATTAATTCCTTTTACACCTTCAATATCCAAAGGAGAAGGAAGATAACGCACAACAGCATCCAGCATGAACTGAACACCTTTATTTTTAAATGCCGAACCACAAAGCATAGGAATGATAGCGATATCAATTGTTGCTTTGCGAATAGCATTTATTAATTCTGTTTCTGTAATTGAATCCGGATTGTCGAAATATTTTTCCAGTAAAGCATCATCGTATTCAGCTACTGCTTCAACGAGATGATTTCTATATTCGATTACCAGATCTTTCATATCATCAGGAATAGGAACTTCTTTATAAGTCATACCCTGTGTTTCATCATCCCAAACAATTGCCTTATTTGTAATAAGATCTACAATGCCGATAAAAGTTTCTTCTGCACCGATAGGTAATACTAAAGGAACCGGATTAGCACCCAACATTTCTTTCACTTGTTTTACAACTTCAAGAAAATCTGCACCTGCGCGGTCCATTTTGTTTACAAATCCCATGCGTGGAACACGGTAACGGTTAGCCTGGCGCCAAACTGTTTCTGATTGTGGTTCAACACCACCAACAGCACAGAATAAAGCCACAACACCATCCAATACACGCAATGAACGTTCCACCTCAACCGTAAAGTCAACGTGTCCCGGTGTATCAATGATATTTACTTTGTATTCGTCGTTTTTGTATTTCCAATGTGTTGTTGTTGCAGCAGAAGTTATCGTGATACCACGCTCTTTCTCCTGTTCCATCCAGTCCATCGTTGCAGCTCCATCGTGAACCTCACCAATTTTGTGGGTTACACCTGTATAAAACAAAATACGCTCTGTTGTTGTCGTTTTACCGGCATCAATATGGGCTGCGATCCCAATGTTACGAGTGTATTTTAAATCTCTTGCCATTTAATTATTCCTTTTCTATTATGATTTAAAGTGAGCGAAAGCTTTATTAGCCTCAGCCATTTTATGAACGTCTTCTTTTTTCTTCATTGTAGCTCCTTCACCTTTAGCTGCTGCTACAATTTCAGCTGCTAATTTTTCCGCCATGGATTTACCACTGCGTTTGCGGCTGTATTGTATCAACCATTTCATCGACAGAGAAACTTTGCGATCCGGACGAATTTCCGTTGGGATCTGGAAGTTAGCTCCACCGATACGGCGACTTTTTACCTCAACTCCTGGAGTTACGTTACTTAATGCTTTTTTCCAAACTTCATATCCGCTTTCACCGGTTTGTTTTTCAACAAGATCCAATGCATCGTAAAAAATTCCGAATGTGATACTTTTTTTGCCTTGCCACATCATCATATTTACAAACCTTGTAACCACCGCGTCATTAAACTTTGGGTCCAGGGGCAAATATCTTTTTTTAGGTTTTAGCTTACGCATTTATATTAGTTTCAATTTTTAATCAATTATTTCTTTTTGGCTACTGCTGCAACTGCTCCTGCTTTAGGACGTTTAGTTCCGTATTTAGAGCGGCTTTTTCTGCGGTTGTTCACGCCGGCTGTATCCAGAGCGCCGCGAACAATATGGTAACGAACACCCGGAAGGTCTTTCACCCTGCCACCACGAATCAACACGATAGAGTGTTCCTGAAGGTTATGTCCTTCACCCGGAATGTAGGCAATAATTTCAGTTTGATTGGTTAAGCGCACTTTGGCAACTTTTCGTAGAGCAGAGTTTGGTTTCTTAGGGGTAGTAGTATACACCCTTGTGCAAACACCACGCTTTTGAGGGCATGAGTCAAGTGCACGGCTCTTACTGGGACTCTTCATGATCTCCCTTCCTTTGCGAACTAACTGTTGAATTGTAGGCATTCTAGCTTTTTACCTTTGATTTTTAAAATTTCGGGCTGCAAAAATAAGAAGAAGGAGCGATATTCACAAAGGTATGTGCACAATTCCCGAAAGAAAGTGCAGGTAAGCCATTGCGAACTTTATCGGGGTTCACGCCCTTAATTCTACCTGCGGCCGTTTTTAATAACGGTTCCGTTTTTTGATTAAACGGGCTGCAAAGGTAGGTAACCTGTTTCTGATATGCAAGGTACGGGTGAAAATAAATTGCAACTGAGTGGAAAACCGGTGGGAAAGGGAACAAAAATGAGGGGTAATGTCGTAAAAAGGGCCCTGATTTGGATGAGTTATGAGTAATGAGTAATGAGTTTGCCTATACTTGGCCGGAAATTTCATTACCAGACTGATGGGAATGCTTAGCTCGGGACTTTTCTGGACACACAACCACAGCAAACTACACGGATTGACGGCTCCGATTCACGAAATGGGTGAGAGGTGAATAGCAAACTAAACGGATTGACGGCTCACGATTCACGAAATGGGTGAGTGGTGAATAGTGGTGAGATTGCTCCGAGTGGAATTTTTAGTAATTTAAACTTCTTTTCACTAATCCCTCAAGTGGTTGGTGAAAACACACAACCACAGCACATACAACCTCCCATTACTACACGGATTCACGATTCACTTGTCCGCCGTAGCTTTAGCGAAGGTGGACGATTCACGCCTTTCAATCACATGTTTCCAGATCTGCATACCAATTACAGGTCCAGATGGTGGAGGTATAGGAATTATCGGTTGTTTCACCCGAAAAATATTCATAACCAGGAGTGATCTCATAATAACCAAAACCGGCAGAAGGTATGCAGGTATGGTTTACCTGAGCTGAGGTCCAGGTGTCAATAGATGTCGGGCCGTCGAGCATACTCG
>JAYSYX010000435.1:0-2564 GCA_043727235.1 Bacteroidota bacterium | reverse complement strand
AAAGTATTATCCTTATCAGATACAACTAAAATTACAACTGCAATTCAATCTGTTTGTAACGGAGTTTTTTGTATGAGTTCTGCAATTCCGGGATTGGTGGAAACATCCTCGAGTTTTGCTCGAGTGCAAATAAAAGACGGAAAATTCATTACGCAAAGTTTGCAGCGTTCATCCGTTGATTCTGCAAAATTAAATGTGGCATATACCGTTGGTGCGCCATTAAAATTAATGGGTTGCGATGTGCAACATACAGGTGCATATCCCGGATGGGCTCCAAATCCCAATTCGCCAATACTTGATCTGATGGAAAAATTATATGAAAAAATGTTTGGCGATAAACCAAAAGTATTTGCAATTCACGCAGGTTTGGAATGTGGGATTTTAGGTGAACGTTACGCAGGTTTAGATATGATCTCTTTCGGTCCAACGATCAAACATCCGCATTCACCTGATGAAAAAGTGAATATCACTTCGGTGCAAAAATTTTGGAGATTTTTGCAGGAGATTTTGAAGGAGACTCCTTCCAGGGGATAGCCGCTGTCGCAGTTTAATTATCAGGAATTTTTTGTTCATCATTATACATTCAATATACGATAAAACATACTCCCCTTTGGGTTGTAGCCCGTAGCAATTGTTGAAATTTGTTATAATTGTAGAGACGCAATGCATTGCGTCTCTACAATTATAACAAATTTCAACACCGAATCTGCGTTCATAATCTATATCCTACAATTTATTATTCAGTCTTAAATTGGAAGAAGAACTTTCGGCTTTCGAGAATCTACAACTCCTTACTCCTTTCTCCTTTCTCCTTTTTCCTTCCTCCCTAATCGGGATATTATTCATCAATGTGTACAAAATACCTCTCATTAAAGAAAATCTCTTCTAACATATCATAATTTTATATATACCACATTATCAATACTTTAAACATGGATAATGGATTCATAGACGCTGAGGCATGATATTTTGACTTAAGGCATTATTCTGTCGAGAACAAACACATATTTTATCACAGTTAAAAAAAATAAAAAATAATGAAAAAAGTAACAAATTTATTAATTCTGCTCTTGACGACATACACCATAAGTTTTGCGCAAGTAACACCTGCTTCATCTACCGATCCAAGAGGAATTAAGGTGGAGAAAAATATGATTATCAAAATTCCTACCGGACAAGATATGGTATATGTGTATGAAATTGATGCACAGGCACTCAAGTTTAAAAGCGCTGACGACAGAGAAAGATATTTTTCAGGAATTAAAGACGATGTTGTAAGTTACAGGATGGACAGAGAAAATGATAAATTATATCTTGTACTGGACAGAGATTATATCGAAAAAAATAAATGGACAGCTGCAGAGATCAATGATCATTTATCAAAACGTGCACAATTCTGGAAAGAGAATTATGATACTTACGATAAACCGGAAGATAAAAAATAAGAATCTCGTATTAATCTTTGACTGAGAGTCGCTTTGGTAAACAAGGCGGCTCTTTTTTGTAATGTAGATAACTCCTAAATACATCATATTCTTATTGTGTAAATTTGTGTTTACACTATGAAAAAAATCGCTTTACAGGGTTTTGTTTTTTTGACAGTTCTTATTTTAAATAGCTGCAAAAAAGATCATTCCCATCCCGATAAAAGTATATTTAAACTTAATCTTTCTACACCTGTCAGTTCTCTTGACCCTGCATTTGCCAGCGATCAGCCAAATACCTGGAGTGTAAATCAATTATTTAATGGATTGGTGCAGTTAGATACACAATTAAATGTGATTTCCTGTGTTGCAAAAAGATGGACAATTTCTGAGGATAGAATGTTATATACTTTTTATTTAAGAACAGATGTTTTTTTTCATGACAATAAATGTTTTAATGATGCAAAAGGTAGAAAAGTAACAGCAACTGATTTTGAATTTTCTTTCAAACGATTAATTGATCCTGCCACTGCTGCAAGGGGAAATTGGGTGTTTCAGAATATTGTTGACAGTATAAATCCTTTTTACGCTTTAAACGATAGTACTTTTCAAATTAAATTGCAGAAACCCTTTGCACCATTTCTGCAACGGTTGAGCATTCAATATTGTTCGGTAGTTCCTCCTGAGGCTATTGAAAAATATGGAACAGATTTCAGAAGTAATCCTGTTGGCACAGGTCCATTTAAATTTGTTAGGTGGGAGGAAGGAGAGTTGCTGATTTTACATAAATTCGAAAATTATTTTGAGAAGGATGTACATGGAAACTCTTTGCCTTATCTCGATGCAGTGAATATACAGTTCATCACCAATAAATCAACGGAGTTCTTAAAATTCTTAAGCGGCGAAATTGATTTTGTAAGCGATATAGATGCTGCATTAAAGGATAATATTCTCACTAAGGAAGGAACCCTGCAATCAAAATATGCCGATAAAATTAAACTGCTAAAAGGTCCCTTTTTAAATACTGAATATTTTGCAATTTTAATGGACAGCACACAGGAACTTGTGATGCAAAGTCCCTTACAATTTAAACAGGTGCGGCAAGCAATTAATTACGGTTTCGATAGAAATGAAATGTTA
>JAYSYX010000434.1:0-18355 GCA_043727235.1 Bacteroidota bacterium | reverse complement strand
TTTGAATCATTTCCAAATGACCTTCATTGCATTCTTCACGTGTTCCTTTAAAATCCGGAATTTCGAGCACCCATTCAATTAATTCGGTGAAACGGATTCTGTAAATTTTTGATTCTCCGAAATCGTCGCCAAAACGTTCGTGTAATTTAAGGGCAATATCTTCATGGTCGTTCCAATAAATTGGAGGTTCTTCAAAATGATTCATTGTATAAACGGATAATGTTAGTTAATTATGATGCAATAATTGTTGATTGATCAGGAACTATAACTTCAATATAAGTATCGTCCTCCATCAAGTCGCACTGACAGCTCAATCTTGAATTCAGTCTTGGGTCGCGTGCGCGATCAATAAAATCTTCTTCTTTTTCAGAAGTATCTGGCAAACTATCCATACCTTTTTCAATATAAACATGACAGGTGCTGCATGCACAAACCCCACCACAATTGTGGTTCAGTTTTATATCATTTAACAAAGCAGCTTCGAGTACCGTGTGCCCTGATTCTATTTCAATTTGCCTGTCTTCACTACCATCCTCAAAAATATATTTAATAGTTACCATAACTTGAATATGTAGAAATCCTTATTTATTTAAATATTTATGTAAGATACTTTTTGCAAGGGTATCGTACAATAACCTCCATTCTTTGTGTTTGCTCAACAAACTTTTGTGTTTTTCAAGCGTTGACATATCTCCTCTTATTGCGGGTCCTGTTTGCAATTGATCAGGAGCTTTTTCTTTAATTTTATTGAGATGCTCTTCCATTAACGGATAGAACATTTCCAATTCCAAATTATTTTCTTTCAACAGATTATAGGCAATATCATACATGTGATTTGTATAGTTATTGATCCATACAGCCGATAAATGCATAATTGCTCGCTGTTCGTCGCTCACTTCAATAACTCGCGATGAAATTTTAGAAGCTAATTCTTTCACCTGAGCCTGCGATTCCGGTGAGTTACCTGAAACGGCAATCAAAGTTTTTCCAAGATCAACATCATTATTTTTAGTAAGTGTTTGCATCGGCCACATAACACCATAATCATTATCCCGCATAGCCAAAATATCCCCTTTTATAGCCCCGGCAAGATGTACCAAAAATCTGCCTTTTTTATATACTTTTTCAAAGACAGTCCTTATAACATCATCTTTTACGGCCAAAAGATAAATATCCGATTCAGGAATTTCTCCATCCATCAAACCATAACTTTTGCATTGCAATAATCCCGCAAGTTGTTTGGTCTTTTCTTCCTCTCTCCCTGCTATATGTTTAATTTCTATGTCGGAATTGGCAAAAGCATTTCCCAAATGCCAAGCCACATTTCCCGTTCCGATTATTGTAATATTTTTTATAGCCGAAGTCATGAATTCTTTGAAATTTTATTTTCCCTTATCCTTTTAATTAAACTGATTAAAAATCCGAGTGCCATAACTATTGTACCGAGCCAAACCAGGTTTATCATAGGAAATATTATGGATTTAATTACGATCCAGTCATCATTTAAAGTACTGTCGGTAGTGGTGAAAATAAATTGCTGACTTGTAGGAATTATACCGCTGAAGGTAATACTCACATTTGCAATTTGAGTAGTGGCCGTGCCTTGCATAACAGTACTGTCACTCATCGATAAAATATATTGGGCTTCAATTTTTTCATTTGCAGAACCAACATGAGCAGAAAGTTGTGCTCCGGCACCTATAGAATCATTTGAACCAATATATCTCGTAATATCATTTAAAATAAAATATCCTGTATTGAATTTAATGGTATCTCCCACAGAAACTGTATCAATATTTACCAGCGGTTTTGCATTTTTTGAACCCTCCCCGGGAAGTGAAGTAACATGCGTAAATACGTCGTAGGTTAAAAAATGTTTTGTATCAGGATTTGGTGCTAATTGTTGCATTTTTTTATCCATCAATAAATATGGATACAACATAAATTCCTGTTCTACCTTTTGTGTTTCGGGATCTATTTTTTTAAACAATAAATTATAATATGTAGCTTCATTTGAAACACTGTCACCTAAATAAGTAACCAGATAATCCTGTAATGGCAGCGGGGCATTTCTGATCAACCTTACATTTTCGCGTTGGAAGGTATTATCCATTCCTTCGCCGCTAAAACTAACACCAAATGTATTTTCTGAAATTACTCTTTGCCCGGCATTGGAAATTAATATTCCCAACAATAAAACGCCGAATCCAATATGTGCAATAGAACCACCGGCAATTTTTATTTTACCTTTTAATACCCGGATCAAATATTGGAAGTTTGCAATAACTGAGAACCACGCGGCAAAGAATAAAATCGAATATTTGGTAACCAAATGGAAAATTCCGCGATCGGATGTGATGTTCCAGATTTTATCCAATAAAATAGAGCTTATTACTGCTGCAACTAAGGCAAGTATTAAAGAGGTAGCAATACTTCTATAAAATAGTTTCTTGTCGGAGGATTTGTATTTTAGAAATTGCGCAAATGCAGATAATAAGGCAACCAAAATTCCAACCCAGATCTGCACGCCTGTATAAAAATGAATTTCATCATCCGGTTTACTCATATCGTCGGGAAGTGAACTTCCAAACAGGTCGTTTATGTGCCCCAGCAAAACATTAAATACAGGAATTGAAGTAAAAAATATCACATGTATCCCAGCAAATAATAATACCAACGAACCTACAAACATCCAAAATTCTCTGGAGGATAATGATTCTTCCTTTTCCTTTACAGGAATTTTTTTCCAGTTTCTGATCAACGGTATCAGCGAAATAAAAATAAATACAAATAAAAATAAAAGGAGATGATTGGTTAATCCCTCTTCCACAAAAGCATGCACACTAGTATCACCTAAAATACCACTTCTTGTTAAAAACGATGAATATAATACAAAATAAAAAGAGAGGAATATCATCACAAAACTGGATCTTGTAGCATGTCCTGTTGCTTTTGCAATTACAAGATTGTGCAATCCGGCCACCATGATCAACCATGGGATCAAGGAAGCATTTTCCACGGGATCCCATGCCCAGAATCCGCCAAAACTCAATGCTTCATAAGCCCATGCACCGCCCATTAATATCCCGGTTCCTAATATCATTCCTGCAAACAAGGCATAAGGAATTGCGGGTTTTATCCATTCGGTATATTTCTTTGTCCATAAACCCGCCACACCAAATGCAAAGGGAATAGTTATGGCTGCGAATCCGCAGAATAAAACCGGTGGATGTATAACCATCCAATAATTTTGTAATAATGCATTTAATCCTGTCCCATCAGGTATGAAACGCATATAATCCGAAAATAAAAATACGGGGTCTGATGTGAGTTTATCTTTTAATAAAATAAAAGGTGAATTTCCGATATGAACAGTATCTGTAATATAAATCCCCAATATATAAGTCAACAAAAAGATCTGCATTAAACTTACTATTGCCATTACTGGCGATTCCCATTTTTTCGCACGGAATAACAATATGGTTCCTAAAACCACATGCCAGAAACTCCATAACAAAAAACTTCCCTCCTGCCCTTCCCAAAAACAGGAAAGTACATATTTCATTTGCAGATCGGTGGAAGAATGAGACCAAACATAATGGTATTCAAAATGATGATTGAATATCATTATAAAAAGAGTTACAACAATTCCAATAATGGAGGTACTATGTGCAATAAAAAAAACACGCGCAATTTTTTTGCGCTGTATTTTATCGATATCATTTTTTGACTGAACTGACAAAAAATAAAAAACCGCTGCAAAAATAGCGGTGATAAAAGCGATGATCACAAATAAATGTCCGACCTGTCCGAATAGCGGATTAATAGTTTGAACAGCATGCTGATGCGTTAATTCGTCCATGTAACTGTTCTTTATTTTTTAATTTCGTTTTCTTCATATTTTGAAGGGCATTTAACCAGCATATCATCCGCATAAAAGGTTTCGCCTTTCATAGCACCGGTCAACACGATCTGATCACTTTTTTCAAAATCACGAGGCATGTCGTCGAAACAAACAACTTCAATTTCTTTTCCGTCACGGTCAGTTAAATGAAAGGAGAATGAATTCGGATCCTTTATCGGATCATAATTAACAGGATGTGATCTTGCCAAGGTGCCTATTAGTTGCACTGTAGTGCCCTCCTTTCCCATAGCATCTTCATAACTGGAATAAGAACTCACATTCCCAAGTTTAGAAGCAAAAACTCCAATACAAACTGCAATCAGAAGGAGCAATATAATATGCGATTTTTTCACTTATTATGGTTTATTTAAAATAGAATGCAAAATTAGGGCAAAATGTTCTTTATTACGGAGAAGTTTTAACCAATCAGCCTATTTTTTTACATGTTTTAGAATAATTGACAAATTTGAAGCGGAAACTGCCTATGCAACTGTATATAACAGACTTTAATTCCCTTTTTTTTCACAATTTCAGGGATTCAAACTACCTTTGTATCATGTTATTCTGTTTTCTTGATATGAATTTAGATTTTCTTGATCATCCCAGAGGGTGACAAACTGCTTTTTACCTGATTGTCAGACACCTGACATATCCTGTGTTTTCACATAATTTTTACTCCACAATTTATCAAATTACAAATTACAATTATGACAACAATCGAAACCATTTCAGATACATCTCTAACATACATTCAAAAAGAGCAAAGCTTTGGAGCCCATAATTATCATCCAATGCCCGTAGTTATTCAAAAAGCAGAGGGGGTTTATGTTTGGGATGTTGACAACAAACGGTATTATGATTTTCTATCCGCATACAGCGCAGTAAACCAGGGACATTGCCATCCGAGAATAATTCAGGCTCTTATTGAACAGGCAAAAAAGTTGACGCTAACGAGTCGTGCATTTTACAACGATATTTTAGGAGAATATGAAAAATTCATGTGTGAACTTTTCGGTTACGATAAACTTTTACCTATGAATTCCGGAGCAGAGGCAGTGGAAACAGCCTTGAAGCTCTGCAGAAGATGGGGTTATGACGTAAAAGGAATTACCCCGCACAATGTAAAGATCTTAGTTTGCAGTGGTAATTTTCACGGCAGAACAACAGGCATAATATCCTTCAGCAGTGACCCTGATGCCACCACAGGATTTGGTCCATATATGCCTGGTTATCAGATAGTTGAATACAATGATCTCTCAGCCTTGGCAAAGGCTCTTGAAGATAAAAATGTAGCTGGATTTCTTGTAGAACCTATTCAAGGTGAAGCTGGTGTATTTGTTCCTGATGATGGATATCTTTCTTCTGCCTATGCAATGTGTAAGGAGGCAAATGTTTTATTTATTGGAGATGAAATTCAGACAGGACTTGCCAGAACGGGCAAAATGCTCGCCTGCGACCACGAAAATGTTCGTCCCGATATTTTAATACTTGGGAAAGCGCTGAGCGGTGGAACAATGCCTGTAAGTGCAGTTTTAGCTGATGATGAGATCATGCTCACCATTAAACCGGGCGAACACGGCTCTACTTTTGGAGGTAATCCCTTGGCATGTGCTGTAGCTTTAACTTCCATTCAGGTTTTAATAGAGGAAGAAATGGCGGAAAATGCTGAAAAAATGGGTGCCATTTTACGCAATGGGCTGAAGGAATTAAATCATGAATATATCAAGATCATCAGAGGAAAAGGGCTGCTTAATGCCATTGTGGTACAAGATAAATATAATGGAAAAACTGCCTGGGATTTTTGTCTGGCATTAAAGGACAATGGCCTTTTGGCAAAACCTACGCATGGGGATAAAATAAGGTTTGCTCCCCCACTTGTTATTACGGAGGAACAAATTTTGGATTGCGTTCTTATCATCAAAAAAACACTTGCTGAATTTTAAAAGACCCAAAATTATTTTATGATCCGACATTTATGACAGAAAATACAATAAGGCAAAAACAGGCAAAAATTCTGCGTGTTTTCAGGAAGGTACATCGCACCACAGGCGCTATGTTATTTGTATTTTTCTTCATAGTTGCTGTATCCGGTATTTTATTAGGTTGGAAAAAACACAGCAATGGGATTTTGCTTTCCGAATCTTACAAAGGGTCATCCACTGAATTAAAGGATTGGTTACCCATAGACAGTCTACATAAAATTGCATGCAGGATATTCGCTGATTCCATTTCATCCACCTTGTCACAGGAAATAGATCGAATTGATGTCAGAAAAAATGATGGGATGATAAAATTTGTATTTTCAGAAGGATTTTGGGGAATTCAACTTGATGGTGCCACCGGTAATTTATTACACGTAGAAAGAAGGCGCTCCGACTTCATTGAAAAAATTCACGATGGGTCAATTCTGGATGTTATTTTCGGAACAGGAAATGGTCAGATAAAATTGGTTTATACAAGTATTATGGGCGTTGCATTACTCATATTTACAATTACAGGTTTTTGGTTATGGCAAGGTCCAAAAAGAATGCGAAAAAATAATCTTTGAGTTTTAAAAAAGGATATTATTTCCCAATTATTTTGGAGGTAATATCCTTTTATAACTTCGATTATGATTTAATTTAATGTAACAACAGTTTGTCCTGTTTTAGAATAAAATGTTAGTGTACCTGAAATAGAAGTTTGTTTTACCACTCCATTGAATTCAAATTTATTTACAGCCTGAGCGGAAGACCCGATGGGCTTGTCAGGATAAAAGATCACCTTTACATTCCAACCATTTTCCAAAGAAAACGATTCGTATTTTTTGAAAGTTTGTTTTACAAAAGTTTTTTCTGTTGAATTTTTTGAATAAAATTCAAGTTCGGCGTCTTTAAATCCGATTTGTTTTACTTCCTGCGAATAATTCATTCCGATATTAAAAGTCATTATCAAATAAAATTCCTGTAAACAAATATTTGTACTGTAACAATCAGGATCAAGATCGATATAAAAATCGCGGGTTGTATAAATTAATTTCGGATTATCCTTTTTAAAGCTGGTATCTGTAGTTTCGGGTGAAAAAGCAAATACAGGTTGAAAAGAAAAAATTGATGTGGTGATCAGGGTGGCAATAATTCCTTTCATTATCATATTTTATAAATATTGTTGTGATTTATTAAGCAAAACGCATTAATAGTTAAAAAATTGTATCAAGTTACAAACAAAAATGCCTCTTCTTTACGGAAGAGGCATTTCTAGTTGTAAACAATATTTTCTTAACTGTTTCCTTTTTTGTAATCTGCAAGAAATTGCGCTAATCCTAAATCAGTTAACGGATGTTTGAATAAACCCATAATTGAACTTAAAGGACATGTTACAACATCCGCACCAACTTCTGCACAACGCACAATATGTAATGGATTTCTGATGGATGCGGCTAACACCTCTGTCTCAAAACCGTAAACACGATAAATATGAACAATTTGTTCAATCAGATTCACTCCATCCCAATTCATATCATCTACTCTTCCAATAAACGGAGAAAGATAAGTAGCACCTGCTTTAGCAGCTAAAATTGCCTGTCCTGCAGAGAAAACAAGTGTACAATTTGTTCTGATACCATTATCAGTACACCATTTTATTGCCTTTATACCCTCCTTTATCATTGGTATTTTTACCACGATGTTTGGATGTAAAGCGGATAGCTCCTTAGCCTCAGCAACCATTCCTTCAAAATCCACTGATATAACCTCTGCACTTATATCACCATCTACAATATTACAGATGTCAACATAGTGTTTTTTAATATTATCGGCACCTGTGATTCCCACTTTAGCCATCAAAGAAGGGTTTGTAGTTACCCCATCTAATATTCCTAATGCCGCTGCTTCCCTTATTTCATTTAAGTCAGCCGTATCAATAAAAAACTTCATAATTATTGGTATTTGAGATTGAAAGTGTAAAATTAAAATTTGAAAGTGCAAAAAAACATTTTCTTTTTCCACATACAATTTTCCGATAAGAAAATGATGCAGGATCCCGGGAATCCGCAGGAAAAAAAAATGGGCAAGTTTCTTACATCGCACCGCTACGACCACCTACCCTTGCTCCGATCAAGGCCTGGGGGATTCAGCAGGAGCTGGTCGTATAAGACTTGCCCGGCGCAAAGGTAAATAAAGAATTTTAAGAATCGAAGGGAGAAGGGAGAAGATTCGAAGGGGAAGGGTCTAAGGAATAAAAAAGGAAGGAAGGTGTGTAAGGTTTAAAAAAGGAGTAAACCCGACTCGAAGGAACTGAGGCTCTCGCTCCCAGCGAGGGTCTCAGTAATGGTAATTCCACCAACCCTCTCCAATCTTAGGCTCTCGCTCCCAGTGAGGGTCTCAGTAATGGTAATCCACCACCCCCTCCAATCTGAGGCTCTCGCTTCCAGAGAGGGTCTCAGTAATGGTTTATTCCACCAACCCCCTCCAATCTGAGGCTCTCGCTCCCAGCGAGTGTCTCAGTAATGGTAATCGCATCAACCCCAACAAACTGAGCTCTCGTATCCTGTGAGGGTCTCAGTAATGGCAATTCCGCCAACCCCACCGACCTGAGGGTCTAGCCCCAGCGAGTAATCAGTAATGGTATTGCCCCAACCCAAGGCTCTTGCCCAGCGGGGTCCCGGTAATGGTAATCCCAAAATTCGGAGGAATATCTTTCAATGATACAAACTGCCAACTGCCACTGCCACATACCATTCCCACTTTGTCCTAAGGTATGAATGTTTATTTTTGCTCCTTATATATGGATATAGAATTCAATAAAAATGAGGACTCCTTGAAATTGTTGGTTTCGGCTATGAAGCAGCGATTGGGAAAGGTAGCTGAGGGAGGTGGGAAAAAAGCCATTGATAAACTTCATGAAAAGGGAAAATTACATGCACGTGAGCGAATTAAATTGTTGTTCGACAAAGATAAACCTACAATAGAGATAGGAACCTTTGCAGGATGGGAAATGTATGCGGAACATGGTGGTTGTCCGTGTGGTGGTGTGGTTGTGAAAGTTGGATATATTTCAGGGAAACAATGTGTTGTTGTTGCAAATGATGCAACCGTAAAGGCCGGAGCATGGTTTCCTATCACAGGTAAAAAGAATTTGCGAGCACAGGAAATTGCAATGGAAAATAAAATTCCCATCATTTATTTAGTGGATAGCGCCGGAGTTTATTTGCCTATGCAGGATGAAATTTTTCCGGATAAAGAAAATTTCGGAAGAATTTTCCGGAACAACGCAATCATGAGTTCCATGGGAGTTACACAAATTGCTGCAATCATGGGAAGCTGTGTTGCTGGTGGAGCTTATCTTCCGATAATGAGTGATGAGTCGTTGATAGTTAAGGGAACAGGGAGTATATTTTTAGCAGGTCCCTACTTGGTGAAAGCTGCAATTGGGGAAGAAATTGATGCAGAAACTCTTGGTGGAGCAATTTCCTCTACTGAGTTGAGCGGAATTTGTGATTATGCCGCCGAAAATGATGAAAGCTGCTTGGAACAGATCAGAAATATCGTTGATAAAATTGGCGCTCATCCTAAAGCGGGATTTGATCGTAAAGAATCCTCCAAACCTAAATTAAGTGAGGAAGATATATATGGCATTATGCCTGTTGACAGCACCAAACAGTACGACATGCATGAAATTATTTATCGCCTTACCGACAATTCTGAATTTGAGGAGTATAAGGCAACCTATGGAAAAACAATAATTTGTGGATATGCGCGAATTGATGGATGGAGTGTTGGCATTGTTGCAAATCAACGCAAAGTTGTAAAAAATAAAAAGGGGGAATTACAAATTGGCGGAGTAATTTATAACGATAGTGCGGATAAGGCAGCTCGTTTTATCATGAATTGCAATCAGAAAAAAATTCCCTTGTTGTTTTTACAAGATGTAACAGGTTTTATGGTTGGAAGTAAAAGTGAACATGCAGGTATAATAAAGGACGGTGCGAAAATGGTGAATGCCGTGGCAAATTCTGTTGTGCCTAAATTCACAGTAATAGTTGGAAACAGTTACGGAGCTGGAAATTACGCTATGTGCGGAAAGGCCTACGACCCTAGATTAATAGTTGCATGGCCAAATGCAAAAATAGCGGTTATGGGTGGTGCTCAGGCTGCAAAAGTTTTATTGCAAATACAAGTTGCCTCACTAAAAGGAAAAGGTGAAGTTATTACTCCGGAAAAGGAAAAAGAATTACTCGATAAAATAACGAATCACTATAACGAAACCATGGATCCCTATTATGGGGCTGCGCGTTTATGGGTAGACGCGATCATAGATCCAATGGATACAAGAAAATGGGTGAGCATGGGTATTGAAATGGCAGAGCATAATGCAGAGATGAAGGCATTTAGTACGGGCGTAATACAAGTATAACAAAATATCTTTTTATCAGAGTATTAAGCAATCATAATTTATTGGCTTATCCCTAAAAATATTTACTTAAAAAAAATAAATAACTAAGGAATGAAAAAATGTTTTACTTTGTATTTCTTCATGCTTTCTTTTGTTGTTTTTTCTCAGAAAACCAATTCTATAATTCCCGAACCTGTATCGGTTACTGCTCTTCCAGGATATTACACCTTCTCCCCCACTACCTATTTTCAGGCAAATGATTATAAATCGTATTCTGACGCATATGCTGCAAAAGATCTTTTTATCGATTGTTATAATTTGCCAATTAAAACCGCTACAAAACAAATTGGGGATCTCAGCGGAATTGTATTGCAATATGACTCTACATTGCAAATTCCTGATGGAGGATACATATTAAAGATATCTCAAAATGCCATTTCCATCACAGGCAAAAATGAAGGTGGTGTATTTTACGGGTTAATGAGTATGTTGCAACTTGTAGAAAACCCTTCTCCAAAAACATTTCAAATTGCTTGTACAGAAATAATTGATTACCCTCGTTTTGGGTATAGAGGAATGCATCTGGATTGTGCCAGACATTTTTTTTCAGTTGATTTTGTTAAAAAATATATTGACTATCTTGCCTTATATAAATTTAATACATTTCATTGGCACTTAACAGATGATCAGGGATGGCGAATAGAAATAAAACGATATCCGAAATTAACTGATGTGGGTGCCTGGCGTGATGGGACAATGGTAGGACATTATCGCGACCAAAAATATGACAACATTCGATACGGTGGTTTTTATACTCAGGCTGATATAAAACTGATCGTAAAATATGCTGCAGCAAGAAATATTACCATTATTCCCGAAATAGAAATGCCTGGTCATTGTGTTGCCGCACTTTCTGCTTATCCGGAATATGGATGTATAGATACTTCTATATCTGTTGCAAAAGGATGGGGAGAATTTCCCGATATATTTTGTCCTAAGGAAGAAACCTTTACTTTTTTGGAAAATGTTTTAACGGAAGTTATGGCTCTGTTTCCCTCTGAATATATCCATATCGGCGGAGATGAAGTGGATAAAACACGATGGAAAAAATCTGCCTTTTGTCAGAAATTAATTGCGGATAGTAATTTGGTAAATGAAACGGGATTGCAAAGTTATTTTATTCGTCGCATTGAAAAATTCGTAAACAGCAATGGAAAAAATATAATTGGCTGGGATGAAATTCTGGAGGGTGGACTTGCACCAAATGCAACCGTCATGAGTTGGCGTGGTGAAGATGGTGGTATTGAAGCGGTGCAACAAAAACATTATGCAATAATGACACCTCAAAATTTTTGTTATTTTGATCATTATCAGGGTGATCCGTTAAGTGAACCTATTGCAATTGGTGGTTATACCTCTTTGGAAGATGTATATAATTATGACCCGATCCCAGCAGTATTAAAAGCGGAAGAACGCAAGTATATTTTAGGTGTACAGGCAAATCTTTGGACAGAATATATTTCCAGTACCAATCAGGTGGAATATATGTTAATGCCACGATTACTCGCCTTAAGTGAAGTGGCGTGGTCGCAAAAAGAAAATAAAAATTACAACGCTTTTGTAGATCGGTTATTGGTGCATTTTGATCTTTTAGATAAAATAGGTTGCAATTATTCCAAAACTATTTTTAAAACAGAATATTCCATTTATACCGACGAACAAAATAATTTATACCTCAAACTGTTCAACATACTTTCCGATACTATTTTATATGATGCACCCAAGAGTTTGGAGGATGACGGAGCTTACGATAATTTAAAATATAACAAACCTTTTTTAATTACCCATGGTCAATGGATTGTTGCACATGGATATCGCAACGGACCAAAAACACCGGTTTATGTACACTATAATAAGGCAACAGGTAAAAATGCACAATTGAATATTCAGCCCTCTCCAAAATACTCTGCTGATGGTGCATTTACATTGGTAAATGGAATAAAAGCCAACACAAATAATGGTTGGTCGGCAAGGGACTGGCTTGGTTTCAGTGGCAAGGATATGGATGTTACCATCGACCTCGGGACCATTGATACTTTTAGTATGGTAACAGCAGGTTTTTTAACAGAACAATTAAGTTGGATATATCCACCGGAATATATGGAAGTATCTTATTCCAATGATGGTAAAAAATTTAAATCCGCGGGAAAAATGTTAGTCCACTTTGATAAAACACCCAGAAAAGAAGTTAGTGTTTACTTCGAAAAAACATCCGCAAGATATGTTCGAATTGTCGCGAAAAATTTCGGCAAAATTCCGCAAGGTAATCCCGGTGCAGGATCTATGCCCTGGTTATTTGTAGACGAGATTTCAATTGAATAAATAATTTAAATAAGATGACAAGCAGAAGAAAATTCATTAAAACGGCAATTCCTGTTACTCTCGGAACAGCTTTACTTTCAAATAAAAAAGTATTCGGAAATAACATCGCCGGAAATATCGGATTTAATAAACCAATTGTGCTATCTACCTGGGATTTTGGAATTGAGGCAAACAAGGATGCATGGGTTATTTTAAATAATAAGGGCAGAGCATTGGATGCAGTGGAAGCAGGTGTAAAAGTTGCAGAGAATGACCTGCATTCAACATCAGTAGGATTAGCAGGGTTGCCCGACAGAGAAGGTCATACAACTTTGGATGCCTGCATTATGGATGAAAATTATAATTGTGGTTCTGTTGCATTTTTAGAAAAAATAAAGAATCCGATCTCTGTTGCAAGAAAGGTAATGGAAAAAACTCCACATATTATGTTAGTTGGCTCCGGAGCACAAAAATTTGCGTTGGAAAATGGATTTACTTTAGATGATTATACCAATCCCGAGTCCGTAAAAGCTTATAAGGAATGGTTAAAAACTGCCCAATATAAACCAATAATCAATATTGAAAATCACGATACGATAGGGATGATAGCTATGGATTATAATGGGAACTTATCCGGTGCTTGTACAACAAGCGGTTTAAGTTATAAGGTAAATGGTCGTGTTGGTGATTCTCCAATAATTGGCGCAGGATTATATGTAGACAATGAAATTGGAGCAGCAACAGCAACTGGAACAGGGGAAGAAGTTATTCGTATTGCAGGAACACATCTCGTGGTAGAATTTATGCGCCAGGGTAAATCGCCATACGATGCATGTAAAGCGGCGGTGGAAAGAATGATTAAGATAAGAAAAGAAAAAACAAAAGATTTTCAGGTTGGATTTATAGCTATAAATAAAAACGGCGAATTCGGGGGTTATTGTTTACAACCAGGATTTAATTACGCTGTATATTCGAATAATATTCCCAATGTGTTGTTTAAATCCGATAGTTATTATTAAGAAGTAAAAAGTCAGGATTAATTTTGTTATTACCCTTTACTTTCTACTCTGTAAATTCCTACATGAAATTCCCTTGCATCATCCTTATTTCCACTTGATTGTGCAACCAATTGCCTTTGTAAAATTAATCGCTGGTTTTTCCCCTTTTTTAAGGGAAGCGATTGCGTCTTCTACAAATTTATTTTCTGCGGCTGCAGCATTATCAGTATTGTCATCAATTGCACCGATGTATGCAACCTTAAATTGACCATCTACTTTTTGTAATATATAAACCTGTGGAGTTCTTGTTGCTCCAAAATCTATCGCCACTTGTTGAGTTGCATCAAATAAATATGGAAAGGAATATTTTTTTTCCTCCGCTCTTTTTTTCATGTTCTCCGGAGAATCATCGGGTGCTTTTATAGGATCATTTGGATTTATTGCAACAACCGGATAATTTAAAGCTTCATATTTTGCATCCAATTCCATGATCCTAGTTTCATATGCTTTTGCATAAGGACAATGATTACAGGTAAATACAATTATTACTCCTTCCTCAT
The DNA here is from genome assembly GCA_043727235.1 of Bacteroidota bacterium. GTDB lineage: Bacteria > Bacteroidota > Bacteroidia > Chitinophagales > BACL12 > UBA7236. Next base: position 4,160 of record JAYSYX010000434.1, on the reverse strand, counting down.
CCTTATAATCAGTTAAGGAAACATTTTTACCATCAACATTCATCAAGGTAAAATTATTTACCACATCTCCTACCGCGTAACCAACGGGTGCGGGCATAGGTGCAGGATGATTGTTGAGCAGACCCAAGGTCATTATCGCTGAAAATAATATATTCATAAGTGCAAATTTATTTGTTTGATATTTTAATTATTGTTAAAAAGAATTAATTTTTGTCATGAGTTCTTCATAAGTAAATGGATGTTCGTTAAACTCATGAATATTTTTAGCATTATTAAAGAAATAAGTAGCAGGAATACTTCCCTGCCATGCCGGATTTATTTTATCTATCCAATCAATAGGTTTTTTATCGGGCATCACCCAAATTTCACTGCTTAGAGCATTTCGTTCGAGGAAGGGATCCAGACTTCTTTTGCGATTGGTTTCCGAATCAAGAGAAACAAGAATTACTTTAATATTTCTTTCACCGTTTAAGGCATTTACTTTTTCGAAGCCGGGCAATTCTTCAATACATGGTTTGCACCAGGTTGCCCAGAAATTAATGATATAAAGTGTATCATTAGTATTGTTTAAAAATGAATCTACCTCAGCAAATGATTTAATAGAATAAGGTTGCGTCTTACTTTCTAAAGTAAAGAAACTTATCATGAGCAACAGAAAAAATCTCAAGTTCATTAGCAACTAAACCCGCTAAAAGCAAAAAGCGTTCCCAGATCACCGCGTGTAAGAAATTTTGTAACCGGCACTAATGCCATATTGATCGCAGAAACCGGCATTCACCTCTACTACATAAATGGCAGGACCGGCAGAAGGAAGCGATTTTTCCGAAAAAGGTTCTGTATTAGCAGCAATGGAAACTATCTCTTTGTTTGAGTTTACGTACAGAATATCCAAGGGAATAATTGTATTCTTCATCCAAAAGGCCTGTGGTTCTTCTTTATCAAAAATAAAGAGCATGGCCTGACTATTATTCATAAATGAGCGATTCATCAAACCCATTTGCCTTTCTGCATCATTATCGGCAATTTCTATATTCACTTTTACAATTACAGATCCATCAGGTTTTAAGAAAAGAAGTTCTCCTTCCTTTGCAAATTTAGGTTGAGTATTCTGTTTTATGGGAACCTCAGGCCTCTCCCCGTTATTGCAGGAAATAAGTACAAACGCTGGTGCCAAAACTAATCCCACCATAAACAGTTTATTTAGAAGCTTCATAATTGAGGTCAAAGATATTTATAATTCTTTGATGAAAGAGTGCTTTTTCATCGTTCAAAAGCCTCTGTTCATCGAAAAAACGGGTAATCTCGTGTATATAGTGTTCTTTAACGTATCGTTTAAGCATACTTTTGTTTAAAATAAATGAAAATGAATATAATTAATGATCCGAACGCACCTCAACCTACTCCCGAAAGGGAAACTCCAAAAAGGTTTTATTTGACCGGTTGTGCTTTAGTGGCTGCCGGAATCATCTATTTTTTAGACCGAAATGGAAATATTAACCTGAATTTTGATTTTTTTGGTTGGGAATTAATACTGATCCTTTCCGGAATTTTTGTTGGAGAACGCAGTAATTTTAAAGGTTATAGCTGGATAATACTGATCGGTATAGGAGTTTATTTTAAACTCGATGAATTTTTTCCGAATTACAATCTGCATTTATATTACGGACCCTTGGCATTTATATTACTTGGAGCTTATTTTATTTTCGTACCGAAATTCCATTCAAGAAAAGCCCGAAATATTAGAAATTCGAGAGAATCTATAGAAAGAGGTTTCGCCTCCGACAATGCACTCGCTGATGATTATATAGATGTTGTCTCCATTTTTGGAGGCGTGAATAAAAATGTTATTTCAAAACAATTTAAAGGCGGTGATGCAACAAGCATTTTTGGAGGAACCGAATTAAATTTAATGCAATCAGATTTTGAAGGAAGTGTTAAATTAGAGCTCACACAAATATTTGGAGGCTGCACCCTTATTATTCCTCCCCACTGGGATCTTAAAACAGAATTTGTAAATATTTTTGGAGGAGTAGAAGATAACAGGCCAATACATAACGTGACTGTTGACACAAATAAAGTGCTTTTATTAAAAGGGACTTCTGTTTTTGGTGGGATAGAGATAAAGAGTTATTAAAAGGAAATTTATAATTGACAATAAGATCCAATACAAAAAAAATTGTACATCCTTAAATAAATATGGCCAGTAATTTAATTTCTTCCGGAAAATTTTTGTTGCCATTTCTTTTGAGCTGGATGGTATGGATAGGTTTTCATGCAGGATTTATTTTATGGATGGAATTTAATTGGTCCATCTCTATAGTCGACAGCCTTATATTTAATGTCACATTAGCCTTGATCTGCTTTTTCCAACTATATATCATGCAATTTTATTTACCTAAAAAGGAGAAAGTGCCTTATATTGTATTAACCGGTGGATTAATTGCTGTTATAGTAACTTTTACAAGTAGTTTTATTTTAAGATCTATTTACAGCCAAAATGATGATTATTTAAATTTCATAACCCGTTCTAATCCTGTACGCATAGGAATTGCCTTTTTATTATCTGCATGCACAAGCATGGTAAATATTTTGATCAGCACTTTAGAAAAACAAAAGGAAAATGTATTGCGCAAACATGAAGCGGAGAAGCTCACAAAGGAAGCAGAATTATATGATCTTCGGAGTCAACTTCAGCCTCATTTTTTATTTAACAGTCTTAATTCCATAAGTGCTCTTGCAGGTTCCAAACCAGAGGAAGCAAGAAAAATGGTACAACAATTATCCGATTTTTTGAGAGGAACAATAAGAAAGGACAATGCACAATTTATTCCATTACACGAAGAATTAAATCACCTGAATTTATATTTTGAAATCGAAAAGGTCAGGTTCGGACATCGCCTTAAAACGGATATTCAATTTGAAGAAAACTGTTCCAACTTAAAGATCCCCTCTTTATTATTACAACCTGTTTTAGAAAATGCCATTAAATTTGGTTTGTATGATACGCTGGAAGAAGTTACTATTACTATACAGGCGGTCAAGTTGAATAACGACCTGTTAGTGACAGTGAAAAACCCCTATGACACAACAACGAATCAACCCAAAAAAGGAACCGGATTCGGATTGAATGCAGTACAAAGGAGATTATATCTTTTATTTTCACGTAATGATCTTTTGAAAACATCTGCTGACAGTAATATATTTACCACTACTTTAAAAATTCCGCAACCCATATGATAAAAGTAATTATTATCGACGACGAACCTTTAGCGAGAAGCCTTGTAAGGGAATACCTGGAGAATTATTCTGATATTGAAATTGTTGCGGAATGTGGTGACGGTTTTGATGGAGTGAAAGCAATATCCACCCATAAACCCGACCTTTTATTTCTTGATATCCAGATGCCAAAAATAAACGGTTTTGAAATGTTGGAATTATTAGAAGAAAAACCTTCTGTAATTTTCACCACTGCTTTTGATGAATACGCAATTAAAGCATTTGATATAAACGCAATTGATTATCTATTAAAACCATTTAATAAAGAACGTTTTGACAAAGCCCTAAATCGTTGGAGAGATGTAAAACCAAATCCTGAAGAAAAAACGGCTGCACTTACCGATACACTTGCTGAGTCGGAGAACCAGCCGCAACGTGTAGTGATCAAATTGAACAATAAAATAAAGATCATTCCTTTTAACGAGATCATTTTTTTAGAAGCAGCGGAAGATTACGTATTTGTGCATACAGCGGAAGGAAGATTTATGAAACACAAAACGATGATATTTTTCGAAAACGCACTCGACAAAAATCAGTTCGTGCGTTGTCACCGAAGTTACATTGTAGATGTTCAACAAATAACACGACTAGAGATATATGAAAAAGACAGTCACGTTGCCATTTTAAAAAACGGAGCAAAGGTTCCGGTTAGTAAAAGTGGTTATGGGAGATTGAAGTTAGTTTTAGGTGTTTAGGTGTGTTGATACATAGGTTCAGTGTTCTGGGTTCTGGGTTCTGGGTTCAGTGTTCTGGGTTCTGGGTTCACTACGGAGGAAAATCACGCGGGTGTGGATTGTTTGTTGTTCTTTATTCCTTGTTCTTTATTCGATATTTCGAAATTAATAACATGCGTTAATTCATCCACATCAATTCCTCTTGCGGCA
>JAYSYX010000433.1:0-2580 GCA_043727235.1 Bacteroidota bacterium | reverse complement strand
TTGTAAAGTTTTGGTAATTGTTTCAACCGGTGTGGATAGAATAATATTTTTAATTTGATCAACCACCTCCGGTTTTCTGGTAAAAGTTCCCTCATAGAAAACATTTTTAAGAAATCCTTCGGTAAACTCTGTCAATCCATTCGCATTTATCGATTCTATGGTTTTAAATCTTTTTTCTTTGCCTTCAGGAGTATCAGCAATACATTGAGTATCACTTAATATTAAAGCCTTAAATCGTTCAGGATAACGGTCTATGGCATTCAAAATAATATATCCCCCCATTGATAAACCGCAAACAATGGCTGAGGAAATTTTCAGAACATCCATAAAATGAATAAGGTCATCCGCAAAAAGATCCATGCTAAAAGATTCCGAATCAGACTCAGAATTCCCGAATCCCCTGAGATCATAATTTATCATTCTATATTTTGTTCCAATCGCATCCATTTGCAGTTCCCAAGCACTTTTATCGAAAGGAAATCCATGGAGAAATATTACAGGAGTGGATTCATTGCCGCTGTCATTGTATGCAACATTTAGACCTTTTACATCAATATTTAGTTCGTTCATTTGCTGGTTAGAGTTCATGTTTAAAGTTTTAGATATTATTAATAGTTGTTTAGTCAGTCTGTGGAAAAATTTCTTCCGACATTATAAAAATAGTTTATTTAATTAAATTAATTACTTATTCTCGCTAAATATAGTGAAAAAGGACAAAGGACAAGGATATATGAAATAGGACATAGGACATAGGACATAGGACATAGGACAACGAAATAGGACTTGATTTGATTAAAATTGGAAAATTTACTTCTGATAAAATAGTAAACAATCGAATGTAAAATATGCAAAATAGAACCTTAAAAAAATTATTAAAATGTTCATCGAAAATTAACGCTCCTTTTTTATTCCTAGAACATCTTCCTTCCTTTTTCTCCTTAGAACCTTCCTCTTCAATTCTTCGAATCTTCTCCCTTCGAATCTTCATATTACTTTACCCTTCATCGCCTTACTAATCGCCATATCCATCAACCTCTCTGCAAAAGGTCTGGTATATTCATTTAATTCATCTATCAACAAATGAATTGCATCTTTATCTTCTGAATTTAATTTTGATTTTAATTGGGAGATAAGATTATTTGTTCCGTTTATTTCTTCTTCGGATAAAAGAGCAACATTTTTTGTGACAAATCTTTCACAGGTATCAATCATGGTTGATGCCTCCACTTTTGCTTCTACCAATGCGCGGGTAGCCATATCTTCCTTAGCATTTTTAATGGAGTCGATCAGCATTAAACTCATTTCCTCTTCGGTTAATCCGTATTGCGGAATTATTTCAATGCTTTGTTCCACTCCGCTTCTTAATTCTGTTGCTTTAACGGTTAAAATACCATCTGCATTTAATTGAAAAACTATTTCAATTTTTGGTAATCCAGCTGGCATTCCGGGAATTTTGTTTAAAATAAATTCACCTAATTTTCTATTATCTCGCACCAGATCCCGTTCGCCTTGAAATACACTTATTTTCAAACTCCCTTGTCCGTCTAAGCTCGTTGTGTATTGCCTTCCAGCCGACGTAGGAATTTTCGAATTACGAGGAATTATTACATCCATTAATCCACCCATAGTTTCAATTCCAAGGCTCAGCGGTGTTATATCCAGCAATAACATATCCTTTTGATTCCCTCCAAGAATATCTGCCTGAATAGCCGCGCCTAAAGCAACAACCTCATCTGGATCGAGGGAATCATTTACGGCTTTATTAAAAAAAGTGGAGACGGCTTTTTTTACAAATGGAGTTCTTGTACTTCCCCCAACCATAATTACCGCATCAATATTTTCAATAGATAATTTTGCATCTTTCATAGCACTTTTACATGCCTGTATTGTTTTTTCAACAAATGGTGTAATAAGCGATTCAAAAACTGCAATTGAAAGATCACATTTTATTTCATTAACCTTTCCAGTAAATGAAGTATTATTTGTCAGATACTTTTTTGCTTCTTCCGCTTTTAATCTCAATTCCTGTATTCGATTAATGTTCAGATTCGCAGCAGTAATATTGTTTTGTTTCAACCAATACTCAACAATTGCTCTGTCAAAATCATCACCCCCCAAAAAAGTATCACCATGAGTAGATAATACTTCAAATATTCCATTCTGAATTTTCAAAATAGAAATATCAAAGGTTCCTCCACCAAGATCGTAAACTGCAATGGTATGTTCCTCCTCATTTTTAATCCCTAAACCATACGCCAGACTTGCGGCAGTTGGCTCATTTACAATTCGGAGAACATCTAATCCTGCAAGTTTTCCTGCGTCGCGGGTGGCTTGTCGCTGGGCATCATTAAAATAGGCAGGAACAGTAATAACAGCTTTTGTAATTTGTTGATGCAATAATTTTTCCGCTCGTAATTTTAATTCTTTCAGAATAAATGATGATAATTCTATTGGAGAATAAAATTTATCATCCACCTTTATTTTTACTAATCTTTCTGTATCATCATTAATTATTTTGTATCCGAGATGCGATTGTATTTCAGCGATATCAGTATATGATTTGCCCATTAATCTTTTTAC
>JAYSYX010000432.1:0-6476 GCA_043727235.1 Bacteroidota bacterium | reverse complement strand
GGATGAAAACTTGCCAATTGATAAATGCCGTCGTATCCCGTATTCGATATTAATTGTTCAGCTTTTTCTAGAAGTAATAAATATTCGCTGAAACCTATAAAATTATTCGCGAAAATAATAAAACTTGTTTCGCGATCCTGATGTGCATCCAATAATAAAATTTCTTTGGCTACTTGTTCGAGACTTTCCTTAAAACTAACTGATGTAAGCACTGTATATTGAATATTTTGTTTCAACATCGCTTTGGCAGCAAATGGACAAAAATTACAACCTATTACAACCTCTTTTATCCAGTTTTGGGTTTGTTGAATGATCAATTCGTTAGTCAAAATTATTTTTTAAAAATGATCAAAATCGAAAAAAATAAATAGAAAATTTCAAATTATATATACTTTACCTTGTTATGATTCTGCTAAATATCAATACAAAATTACCCAAATTTTAATTAAAGAATTAAAGCTGAATACATTTTTTAATCGTATATATAACACATGCAATATCTCCTGCTTTATTTATTATTGCAAATTGATTTTAATCCTGCCAAAGATAAAACAATGCTTTGTTTGGGTGACTCTTACACTATCGGACAATCTGTAAAAACTGAGGAACGTTTTCCGGAACAAACAATAGCACTTCTGCAGCAAAAAAAGATCAAAATCGCCAAACCTGAAATAGTTGCAAAAACAGGTTGGACTTCAAAGGATCTGATCAATGCCATCCATCAAAAATCATTGAACAATGATTTTGATTGCGTTACACTTTTAATTGGCGTGAACGATCAATTCCGGGGAATAGATACCGCTGTTTATCGGAAAAATTTTGAAACCTTGCTTAAAACCGCAATTTCTTGTGCGGGAAAGCGCAACGACTATGTTTTTGTGATGAGTATTCCTGATTATGGAGTTACTCCATTTGCTTTGTCGGGAAGCAAAACTCCGAAGGAGATCGGGTCCGAAATAGATCAATTTAATTCTATCGCCAGATCAATCACACTCAAATATCAGGTTCAATTTATAGATATTAATCCATCTTCAAAAAAAGCGAAGGATGATCCGTCTTTACTTAGCTTCGATAAACTGCATCCTTCGGGAAAAATGTATGGCATCTGGGCTGAAATGCTGGAAGATGCTATTATAAATTCATTATGAGCTTCATTTTTGGAGTTTCACTGTTTTGCAATATTTTTTCTAGATTTTCTCTTCCTGTTCTTCTATTAAACGCACTAAAAATCTGACAATTTGACAAAATATAAGGTTCTGGAATACGTCTGTTAGAGATATTATCAAAAAAAATCTAAATTTGAACTTGATTTATACCCGAACCGCAAACCAAAACCTAAACGCAGATGGGAGTTTTCGACTCTTTTATCAAAGCAATCTATAAAGGACCTGATCCACTCGAGGAAAAAATAACGCCCGAACTGGAAAAACAGGAAACCCATAAATTCAATAATCCGGTTTCTGATGGTAAGATCATTATTAATACCGACCAGCCTGTTGACCCGGAGTATGTTACTCATTTTGAAAATTTTCTAAAGGAAAGGAACATGCCCGGACCTGATTATTTTGAGTTTGCCACCACTTTACACGAAATGGATGAGATAGCAGCGGGAATGACGGAACAACAAAAGTTTCTGGCAACTTACATGGGTTTTAAAGTGCAAAATGTAAATTCTGACGCACTGGCTACCTCAGGAAAAAAGTATCTTGAACTTTTAAAGGAACATGATTCGCTGTTCTCTGAAAGTCTAAGAAAAGAAAATCAAAATTCCGTTGAACAAAAACAGTTGGAAATAAAAAGTTTGGAAAATGCCAATTCAGATACCTTGAATAATATTGCAAACATGCAAAAAAAGATACTCGAAATGCAGGCAGAAATTCAGGCAAATAGAGATAAGATTGAGCAGAGTAAATTGATTATTCAGCAAGAGACAGGAAGAATCGAAAATAAGAAAAAGAAATTTGAACTCGCCTACTCCGTTATAGTACGCGCAATTCAACAAGACATTGATAAAATTATTTTATATCTTACCCCTAAAAAATAATAGCTATGGATACCCAAAACTTTAAAAAATCAATTTTGAACAATCAGGAAAAAACAGTCGGAACAATAACAGGTCTTGCTTTAATTGCAGGTCTTGGATATGTGTTGTATAAAGTACTTCCATATCTGGTTTCCATACTGGAAAATACTTTATATTCCATTGTGTTATTAGTTGTAATAATTGCATTGGTAACTTTTTTATGGACCAGCAGAAAATTAATTTGGGTAGCCTATCAACTTTTTATTCAGAAATTGTGGCGAGCTCTGGTTAATACTGACCCTATTGGTGTTATGAGAATATCCTTAAAAAAATGGATAAAAAAAAGAGGGGAATTGGAAGGCAGAATCACTGAATTACAAAGTGCAAAGGAAGAATTGGAAATTGTTATGAACGACAATATGGAAGGTGCCAATAAATCTTTTGTAGAAGCAAAAAAAGCGCAGGAAAAAGGATATAAAGACCAGGCGGTAATTAAATCAGTATCTGCCAATCGCAAAAAAATGAGCAATGAACAATTATTGCCGCGTTTTCATGCATTGGATAAAGCATTGATCTTTTTGAAACGATTGAGCGATCAGTGGAAAGTAGAAATTGAATTACTGGATGAAGATATTCAGATAAGAAGCCGCGACCTTAAAATATTGAAAAAAACTGCGAGTGCATTAAAATCTGCGCAAAGCGTATTGGAGGGCAATCCGGATGATCTTGCAATGCAACAATTAGCTGTGGAAGCATACGCACAACAAGTGAGTGAAAATGTTGCAAATATTTCCCGTTTCATGGAAAAAGGAAAAAATTGGATGTCGAGTGCCGATATTCAGGAAGCAATAATGACAGATGAAGGAGTAAAACTTTTAGACAGTTACAACGAACAAACATTTAAGGAATTAACTGACTTTAATCGCAAATTGCAATTGCCCATAAACGGTACAACATTAGTAACGGCCGGTGATGATGCAATGGATGCATTTAAACATTTAAAGTAATTAATCGAACAATAAACTAATTATACATGAACTTTTGGAACCGTTTAGGTTGGCTTGGAAAAACATTTTTACTTTGTATCGTATTTGTTCCGCTTTTTATTTTTGGAAGAAAATATTTATATGAGAAAGGTATTATTGGAAAAGATACTACTGAATCCATTACTTTGGATAAGGTAGATGAAAATAAAAATAAAACTTTATCCACCATTCCTTCCAATTATAAAACTGTGGGTTTAAAAATGCTTCCACTGCCAGGCGATGAGCTCGCAAATAGTTCCGGTCGCCCTACCTTCAAATATTTGGGTATGGCATGGAATGCTCAAGCTCCGATTGCATATGCAAACGGAGGTTCCAAAACTACAAAAGGAAGTTTAATGGATCAGGCAGGAATTAATTTTGAATTTATAAGGCAGGATAGTTACGATAAAATGAAGGAAGGTTTATTGGATTTTGCTTCTTCTTATAAAAATGATCCGAACTCAACTCAAGGGGCTCAATTAGTTGCAATCATGGGTGATGGCCTTGCAACCTTCGCACCCGATCTCAATAATAAATTAAAACTAATAGATCCTTCATATGGTTTAAAAGGATTTTATGTTCCCGGATTTTCTTATGGTGAAGATAAATTTATTGGTCCATTTATTTGGCGTATAACACCAGATAGCGCAAGGGGCGGAACATGTGTTGTATATCCAAAAGATGGCGACCATAACATAGCTATTAAATGGGCTTCTGATAATGGTATTGCAGTAAATCCTGATTTTACTACCTATGATCCAAATGCATTAAATTTTACAAGTGCGGATGATTTTTTAGATGCAGCTCGAAAATTTCAAAATAAAAACTCCTATACAATAGAAAGAGATGAAGTAATTAATGGAAAAAAAACAGGTCGCTCTGTAAAAAAACAAATTGATGCAGTAGCAACCTGGACTCCTGCCGACGTTGATATTTTTACAAAAATGAGTGACGATATTGTTACATTATTGTCTACTCGGGAAAATTCACAACAAATGCCTTGTTTGATGATTGGTTTAAATAAACATCTTGAAGCCAACAGAGGAGCAGTTGAAAAAATGATCTATGCTATATCTCAGGGTGGTGATCAGGTAAAATCCTTTGATGCAGCTCTTACAAAAGCATCTGAAGTACAGGCAGAAATATATCAGGCCGAAAATGCAGAATACTGGAAAAAATATTTTATCGGTGTTAGTTATAAAACACCTCACGGACGAACAGTTTTATTAGGTGGATCCCGCGCTGCAAATCTTGCGGATAATGCGGAGACCTTCGGACTTTTACCCGGCACTCCAAATCGTTACGCCGATGTATATAATTTGTTTGCAGGATTTATGTCAAAACTTTATCCTCAGGATCTTCCGGAAGTGGTGGATGTAAATACACTGGTTGATCTTTCTTTCTTAAAATCAGTGTATGAACAAAACAAAAGTAATCTCACCTCTCCCGATAAAGCTGATATAAGTAAAGGTGAGATCGTGGAGGAATTTGGAAGAAAGGATTATTCAATTGAGTTTAATTCTGGAAGTTCTGAATTTACAGGCACCGGTTTAAAAACTTTAGAGGAACTTTATTTATCATTAAGTGTCAGTGATATGAAAATTCAGATCAGCGGTCATACCGACAGTGATGGCGAGGAGGGTAGTAATATGGAACTTTCGCAACGCAGAGCTGATGCTGTGAAATATTGGCTTATCCGCAAAAAAATTAATCCGGAAAGATTTACCAGTGTGATAGGTTATGGAGAAGGTCAGCCTAAAGAAGATAATTCTACTACTGCAGGAAAAGGAAAAAACCGTAGGGTGGAAATTGTGACAGGTAAATAATAAATAAAAATATTTAATTTAAAGGCAGGCTTTTTACCTGCCTTTTTAATTAAATTTAATGTAAAAGAATATGAAAAAGATCAAAACACTATTTACTCCCTTCGCAAAACCCGACAGGTCAAGTATATTGATCATGATTGGTATTCAATTGATCTTGTTTATTGTTTGGTGGTTTATTGCTGCACCGGATATTATACCGAATCCCATAGAGATATTAAATGCATTCGGTCAGTTGACAACCGAACGCGATCTGTTAGGAGAATTGTTTACTTCAGCGTGGTTGTGTGTAAAGGCAATGTTTATTGCAACACTTATTGGTTTGATAATGTCGTACAGTGTTGTTATTCCATTTTTTCGCCCATTTGTAATTTATATCGTATCGCAGGCTCGTTTTTTAACTTTAGTTGGATTTGGGTTTATCATTTTATTATATACGCATACCGCGGAGGAATATAAAACCTCTTTATTGATATTTGGAATATTACCTTACTTTGTAACAGGTATGGCGAGCGAAGTGGATTCTATGGAATGGCAAAAATACAGTTACGCACGAACCTTGCGAATGAGCAACTGGCAGGCATTATACCATGTGGTTATCAGAGGAATGATGCATAGAGCATTAGAGATACTTCGTCAAAATTTTGCAATTGCATGGATGATGATAACTATGGTGGAAAGTGCAAATAGAGAAAATGGCGGAATTGGAGCTTTGTTGGTAGATCAAAACAGATTTGCAGGAAATTTTAATGGTGTTTTTGCCATTCAATTTGCTATTCTGTTAATGGGTATTTTAATCCACGTATTGATTGGGGTTATAAGTAGAAAATTATTTCCTTATGCATACATGAAATTGAATAAAAAATAGTAGCAATCTCAACCTATGTTCGAAAACAGAGTGATACAAAAAACAATTCTCCGCATTAAAGATGTTTCCAAATCTTTTGGGTTGAATACAGTATTAAAAAATATTAATGGTGAAATATATGATGTCCGCCGGCCTGGTCAGGTACAAGGCCAAATTTGCGCAATATTGGGTCCTTCGGGAATTGGTAAAACAACCTTATTTGAAATAATTTCCGGAGTAATTAAGCCGGATGCAGGACATGTTTTGGTGGCAAATGAAAAATTAATGGAAACAGAACCTGATCCGGAAAAATATTTAATGCCAAATAGGGCAGGAACAATTGGAGTGGTATATCAGAATTATCCTTTATTCGAACATTTAAGCGTTTATGATAATTTGCATATCGGTGCGAGACAAGGTGGTATTAAAGGAAAAGAAATTGATACAAGAATTTTGTATTATCTCGATAAATTCGGCTTGCGCGAACATGCAAGGAAATATCCGGTGCAATTATCCGGAGGTCAACGACAACGAGTTGCAATTGCACAACAATTATTGTGCAGCACTAATATTCTTTTAATGGATGAACCATTCTCAGGACTTGATCCTAAAGCAAAAGCCGAAGTGTGCAACAGTATAATCGAACTAGCAGCATCCAACGAATATATTACCATTATTGTAGTAACACACGATATTATTTCCGCTGCGGCAATTTCGGATACTATTTGGCTGATGGGTAAAAACCGCGATAACAATGG
>JAYSYX010000431.1:0-2591 GCA_043727235.1 Bacteroidota bacterium | reverse complement strand
CGATCCGGAATATAAATATTTGGATCCCGGCAAGGTAATGCCTTATATGATATGGGGACCCTATACATGGACAGATGGAATAAATGCAAGGAATTACGATTCATTGTATTGGAATTGCGAAGAGGATTTTTCAACCACGGGCGGCGGATTTCATTTAAACGGTTCCGGAAAGGATAAACTCGCACATATATGGAACGACTTTTTTAAAACGGATACGCTTTCTGAAATCTGGTATAACGACGGGCCAAAATGGGTGGGTTGTGGAGAAGGAAGAATGGCTGACGGAAGTATATTTTCATCCCCTCAAATTGATCAAACAGAATTCATAATTTACCCAATAATAAGTAAGGGGGTATTTACAATTACAACACCCCAAATTGTAGAAAACTATTTTATTAAGATCTATAATAATCAGGGAGAAGTAATTTGGTTCTCTGAAAATTCGGGTGGGAATATTAAAACTGTAAATGTATCCGATCAACCTTCCGGGACCTATTTTTGTTTCATCAGCGATAAGGATCAATATTTTACAAAACAGATCATCATTACTAAATAAGAATTCAGGTATTGAATAAAATCAATGGGTCATTCACAAATTTTCAATAGACAAACCCTACCTTTGTGTCGGCATATTAAATTAATCTAAAAAATAATAATTAAGAATGAAACGCAATGGAACTGCCGTTTGGAATGGAACGGGAAAAGAAGGAACAGGACATTTATCAACTCAATCAGGAGTATTAAATAAAAGCCAATATTCCTGGTCAACCAGATTCGCCGACGGAATCGGAACAAATCCCGACGAATTAGTAGCTGCTGCTCACGCAGGCTGTTTCAGTATGAAACTTAGTTTTGTATTGAATTCGAAAGAACTTACTCCTGATGAAATTAATACTACGTGCACCATAACATTAGATAACGGAGTAATTACGGAATCTCATTTAGAGGTATCGGCAAAAGTACCGGGAGCTACTTCCCTGTCATTCGCTGCAGCTGCAGAAGAAGCAAAATTGAATTGTCCGGTTTCTAAATTATTAAATACAAATATTACGATGACTGCGACATTGATCGAATAATTATTTACAACTTATTGAATTAAACATATTATCCCAAAATATTATGCGCATAACTATTCTAGGTGCTGGCAATATAGGTCTTGCTGCAGGAACAAAATGGAAGGCCAAAGGACACGATATCACCTTTGGTGTTCGTGATACCCAAAGTCAGAAAGCTTGGAATGCCATGAATATTGGCGCAAAAGTTACCACTTTTCAGGAGGCAGTAGAAAAAGCCGAAGTTGTTTTGGTTGCAATACCGTTTGGCGTTGCCGATGAGGTAATAAAAAGTATAGATGTGGAATGGGAAGGAAAGATCATTATTGACGCTACAAACCCTATTTCTGCAAGCACTGAACCCTTTGAATCGGCAGCAGAAGCAATTAGTGCCTGGACAGGTAATGGTGAAGTTGTAAAAGCATTTAATACAACGGGTGTTTCCAATTTGATAAATCCGGTTTATGACGGTAAATCAATTGAAACTTTTATTTGTGGAGAAGATATATCTGCTAAACAAATTGTATCCATACTCGCCGAAGATCTAGGTTTTCGTGTCACAGATATCGGCGGAATAGAAAATGCCGTGATGTTGGAAAATCTCGCAAAACTTTGGGTTACTATGGCGTATAAATTGGGCAAGGGGCCGAATTTTGCATTTACGATTGTTGAGCGGTAACGCTAGTGAGGCTCTCACTTTTTCAGTGAGGGCCTCACGGCAGGTAGAGCTTGACGATTAACGGGTTTAAATTCCTTCATTATTAATTTCAATTCGTCCGGTAATTTTCCTTTCTAATTGAAAGTTTTTTCGTGAATCGTGAAGCGTGAATCGTGAGTTTAGTTCTTGGTAAGTTGATTGATTTTTCTCCAATTAAAAATTTTATTAAAAGAGTAATAAATAAAGGCGAGCCTTAAAATGAACGTTAGTGAGGCTCTCACTTTTTCAGTGAGGGCCTCACGGCCGGTAAAGTCAATGTATAACATTACGGACTCACAATTGACGATTCACTCCCGGTTGTGGTTGGTGAAAAATACACAACCACGGCACACACAACCACGGCATAGTTGTAAACCGGATTCACGCCTCATTTATCCGCCGTAGCTTTAGCGAAGGTGGACGATTCACGATAAGCTCTTCGCCAAATAAACAACCCAAACACCAACGACACAAACCATAAAATAACTTCTATTAGAATCGGGTTGCTGTTGTATCCGAATAATCCTTTGAAGAAAACCCCGATTATTCCTTTGTCGTTTAATATATGAATATATTCATCTTTGTCTTCTGTTTGTCGGTACCAAGTACTTGATGGATTTTCAGCAACTGTTTTTGGTTTAAAAATATCGTAAACTAATTTTTCTTTTTCTTCCACAACCGGAGAAGGATTCGAAATTTGATATTCCGGAGAAACTATTTCTTCAGCATGTTCCTTTTTTTCTTTTTCTTCAAAATACTCATGCATTTCATGAGTTCCATAAGCCATCATTCCTGCAGCAAAAAATACGAGTAAAAGTGAAGTGTATTTAAAGAAGGGACGC
>JAYSYX010000430.1:0-18541 GCA_043727235.1 Bacteroidota bacterium | reverse complement strand
GTTTCCGGATAAATAGTGCCAATAGATACTTTGCGGTAAAACCACTATTATTATTGAAGTGAGTATTATAAAAAAATTCGGAGAGGTTAAAAGATATTTTTTAATTCTTTGTAAAGCCTCCTTCCATGAATTGATATTATAAAATAGGGGATATAAAATCACCACGATATTTGTGGGTCTGCTTAAGACAATTAATGTAAGTAACATGGCATACAATAAAAGGGTATACTTTTTTTCCGATGTAAACAAAACCGGTGTATAATAAATAAGCAGGGAGATCAGAAAAAAGGTAAAGACATGAGCAGATCCCGGAGCGCCAATCGTATAATAATACAAATTGGTGCCGGCGAATACCATAAAGGTGGCACATGAGCTTATTAAATAGGAATAACTCCTTCGCAGAATTTTGAATAATAATATTAATCCAAAAAGCAAATAAAAGTCAGCAGCTATCATAATCCCAAACCTATAGGGCAAGGAAAATCCATCCGCAGGATAATTAAATAACGGGGCTAAAAAATGTGCTGTCAAAAAGAAGGGAAGTTCGAGGAGGGCAACTCCGTATGTGTATTTGGTAAATATTTTATCCGTTCCCGGATAGGCCTCGTATTGCTGTTTTGTTTGCACAGGTACTGATTCAAAACCATCATATATAAAAATTGCCGGCAGATACATATAATATCCTTCGGCATCTGAAAAGATCACTCCATAATACCGTTTTTCTAAATAATTAAAAGAGAAATAGATCGTCAGAATTGACAATAATAGGAATGGCAGATAATTTTTAACAAATTTTTGCAGAATCATGGGAATAATTTTTTATTGGCCATTAATTATTCCTTAGATAATTAATTTCAATATTTCAATCGGCTTAAGGCATTTTCCAAACTCAAAATACACGCATCCACATCCTCCAATTTTGTAGTTCCTACACTGAGTCTGAACCAGGGACTTTCTTTTTCACTTCCAAATGCGAAAAATGGAACAAGGGCCATTTTGGCTTCGTCCAGTAAATACGCTGTAACATCTGCCATTGTTTCGATATGTTTTCCTTCTGCTGTTACAGCGCCTCTTAAATCAATTCTCAGCGTTAAATAAATAGCTGCCTGAGGTGCTATACACTCAACAGGATAATTTTTTTCCTGCAATTTTTTAAAGCCCGCATAAAATCCATTAAGACGTTGTTGTATCTTTTGTTTATAATCGGTCAAAAATGTATTTACAGCATCATCCATCATTAAATAATTTGCACTTGCCACTTGTTCAGGTTTAGGACTCCAGGCACCGATATGAGATAAAATGCTTTTCATTTTATCAATAATTTGTTTTGGACCGAAACTCCAGCCTACACGAATTCCTGTTGCAGATAATGATTTACTTATACCATCAATATATATAACATATTGTTTCAATTCCGGACGCAATGAAACTGGGTCATAATGTTTTGTTTCTCCGAATGTGAGCGTCCAATATAATTGATCATATAAAATATACAAGGGTTTTTCGTCTTCAGCCCTTCTGTTATTTTCTGCAATAACGAGATCACATATCTCTTCAAGATTATTTTTTGTAAAAGTTGTTCCGGTCGGATTGAGTGGTGAACAAAGCGCAAGTAAAGTTGCATCCTTAACATGTGGTGCAATTTCACCCGCAGTTGGCATAAAATTATTTTCCGCTTTGGTAAGCACTTCAATTTTCTGACAAGTAATTAAATGTGTATAGTGATTATTATTCCAACTAGGTATTGGATAAATTACTTTGTCACCTGAATCCAATAAAGTAATATAAGTTGCATATATAAGCGGTCGACCACCTCCTGCGATTAGAAATTCATCAAGACCATAATCCAATCCCTGATTTGTTTTAATAAAATGCTGGGCAGCAACACGTAATTTTTCAATTCCATTCGCTGCGGGATAATTCGTTTCATTGTTTTTATATGCCCGAATGATCTCCTCCTCAAGCTCTTTTGGAATGGGGAAAATTTTAGGGTCGAAATCGCCAATCGTCATATTATAGATCTTTTCTCCGGTTTTCATGCGGTTCTGAATTTCCGCCGCCAATTTTATGATCTCGCTCCCTATAAGGTTTTCAGCCATTTGCGAAACCTTCAATTTTTTTTGTGTAGCCATTGTCTCCCCCATAACTGCAAATTAAACTTTTTTTTCCCAAAATGTGATGACTTGAGCTAAGAAATTTACGGAATAAAGGGAGTTTATTTTACAAATAAGCCTAAAAAATGAAATTTCAGCATGAATTTACGTGGAAGACTTGAATTAAAAGGATTTGCGCAAACCTATAGTAGCAGAAACATTATGAATGCTCCAGTTTGGATTACTTTGTAAGGGCACATCGAGTGATAAAAATTCGTATTCGTATTTTGGATTGATCTGCAGGCTCCAATTCTCCATAATAAGATAATTTAATTCACATTCAACCGCGGTAAAAATTTTTCGATTTATTTCATCCGTATTATAATCGCTGTGTAAATAAAAGGAGCCAATATTTAAATTCAGATTTCCAGACCAATTTTCCACTTCGAATAAATTAAATCCACCGATTATATAATATTCTAATTCAAAAATATCATTGATAACAAAAGTAGTATCAATTTCGACTATTCCTGCTATTTCTGATTCTGTGCTGTAATAGGTAATAAAATCCTGTTGCAACCCACATCCAATTCCTATTTGAAGTGATTTATATTGTATTAAAAATTTAGATTGTAATTTAATGGAAGCTCCACTGCCAATTGATTTTATTTGAACATTGTCAATTACATTTCCTGAGGCATCATAAAATGTCACATTTCGTACTACATCAACCCAGCGGGTATATCCACCTCCTCCGCAAATACTTACATTGGTATTTTGTTGTCCGAAACTTCCGTTTACAGAGGTAAAAAAAAGGAGAGAATAAAAAAAAGAATAGTGTGTGGTCCTCATAGTTTTGGTTGGTTAAATTTATTTTACAACCCCTAACTAATGATATTTAATTCAATTTACTTCTACAACAAAAGTACCTTTTTCTACCAACTTTCCAAAGGATTTAAGTTTAAATCCGTTTTCAATGGCTACCTTTTCAAATTCATCTTCAGAACCATTACTTATGGCTACAAGTAAACCTCCGCTGGTTTGTGGGTCACAGAGAATATTTCTTTTATGATCATCCAAACCAAAGATCTTATGACCATAACTGTTAAAATTTCTAATTGTGCCACCAGGTACTGACTTTAAGTCGAGATAATAGTTCAGAATGGTTGCATCTATAGTAGGTACTAATTCAAATTTAATTTCTGCGCTGAGGTTACTTCCTTCACACATTTCAGTTAAATGTCCTAATAATCCAAAACCGGTAACATCTGTCATGGCTTCAATATAATTTAACTTACCGAATACTTCTCCCACCTTATTTAATTGCATCATACTATCGGGAGCAATATCAACGTGTTCTGTTTTTAATATTGCTTTTTTTTGTGCAGTGGTTAATATTCCCACACCTAATTTTTTCGTTAAATACAAACTACATCCAACACTTGCTCCTGAATTCTTTTTTAAATTTGGCAGATCTACCAAACCAGTCACAGCCAGACCAAACACAGGCTCCGGACAATCTATACTATGACCACCCGCCAATGGAATTCCAGCTTCAGCACATGCCTGTCGAGCACCATCTAATACTAATCCCGCATAATAAGGTTCTATTTTATCTATTGGCCATCCTAATATTGCGATAGCCATTAATGGTTTTCCTCCCATTGCATACACATCGCTGATAGCATTAACACTGGCAATTTTTCCGAATTTAATTGCATCATCTACAATTGGCATAAAAAAATCGGTTGTGGAAATTAATCCGGTACCATTTCCAAGATCATATACTGCCGCATCATCCTTTGTTTCATTTCCTACCAATAAATCCGGAAAAATATTTTGTTTACCAACGGATTTTAGTATTTCATCCAGAATTTTAGGAGATATTTTACAACCACAACCCGCACCATGCGAATATTGAGTGAGTTTTATCTGTTCTTTCTCGAGTTCCATATATGTATTTTTAAAAGGTATATTAATGTTGTTCTATTGAAATATTTTTCTTGTTGATAATTGTTTTTTCATTCACAAACTGTAAGATTTCTTTTGCATTGGTGGTGGGTTTTATTTCATCCATTTTAAGTTCAAAAATATTTTCAGATATGCGCTGAGATAAACCGTAATCATATGATTTATCATAATATACAAGAACTAACTTAGTTGCCTCAAATAAATTGCCTGCTTCATAAAATTCTAGAATTGCTTTTGCGTGTTGACCACCTAATCGTTTAGTTATTTTATTCACAGAATTGATAACACCTTCCTTATCAAAATTACCATAGGTTTCCACTAAAAATTTTAATCTTTCTTCTGTTGGAAAATTGCAATAAATAACCGGCGCAGTTCGCATATTCTGCCAAATTGTTTCCGGAATAAAAACGGTTCCAATGAGATGGCTTTCATCTTCCAACCAGATCCTTTTTTCTACATCCATCATTCTGAGTTCTTCAAACAATAAATTTTCAAACATCTCGGTTGAGGGCTGAGGATCTTCGCCTAAGTCACCAAAGGCGCTTCCTTTATGGTTCGCAAGGTTTTCCAAATCTATTGCTTGCTCACCTTGTTTTTTTAGTTCTTGTAATATCTTTGTTTTTGCACTTCCCGTTCTTCCCCCCAAAATAAAATACTCGAATTTTTGAAGAAATAAATTTTGCAGCTCATTGCGATATGCTTTATAACCACCCTTAATTACTTCCGTATTTATGCCACAAAACGCAAAAAGTGTTGCAACACTCTTACTGCGCATTCCTCCTCTCCAACAATGGAGTATAATTTTTTTGTCGCTAAAACGATCTTTAATTTCAGCCACCATGGCCGCCATTTTTGGGCCGACTATTTCTAACCCTTTTAAAATAGCTATTTCTCTCCCTTCCTGTTTGTATGCTGTTCCTACGATTGCGCGTTCTATGTCGTCAAACAAGGGCAAATTAACAGCCCCGGGAATATGTGCTTGATTAAATTCCTTTGGCGAGCGAACGTCAACGATTTGAACTTTTTTACTCTTTTCGAGATATTGTTGTATAGATATTTCTTTATACAATAAATTAACTTTGCTGTAAACTTACGCAATGAAATTAAAATTGATCCTTGTTTTGTTTTTGATTTACGGATATTCCGCTGCTTTCGCGGGTAAAAGTCATGAGCTGAACGCGAAATACAGAGCGTTACTTAATACTCCCGGTGGTGAACTTCCATTTGAATTGGAACTCAAAATCGATTCTATCGGAAAGGGGATTTTTACGGTAATGAATGGGGTGGAACATATTTCCAATACCTTTAATTACAACCCAAACGATTCTTTTGACCTTGCCTTTCCTGTTTTTGACACCTATATGCGTGTAATTTTCAAGGACAAAACATGTGAAAATTTGGATGGCATTTGGTACGATCGCTCCAGAACCGGAAATTATTATTTAAAGTTTCATGCAGAGGTATATGATAAATTTCGATTTGTAAAAACGCCACTATCCCCCTTGGAAAATATTACCGGTAAATATGCCACCACATTTTCAGATGAATCAAGTAAAGATGAAACGGTGGGAATTTTTAAGCAGGAAGGATCACATTTAAGTGGAACCTTTTTAACCACAACAGGAGATTATCGTTTTTTGGAAGGTGAGGTAAGTGCGGATAGTTTTTATCTTTCTGCATTTGATGGTTCACATGCTTTTTTGTTTAAAGGTAAAATTCAGGAAGATAAAACATTAACCGGAAATTGGTGGAGCGGCAAACATTATACCGCCTCCTTTGTTGCACAAAGAAATGAGAATGTAAGTTTGCCGGATCCGAAATCACTAACTTATATTAAAGACGGAAATGCGAAATTCGAAGTTGTATTTCCTGATGAAAATGGAAGGATGGTTTCTTTGAATGATGCACAGTTTACAAATAAAGTGATAATAGTTTTAATTACCGGAACCTGGTGTCCCAATTGCATGGATGAAACCAGTTATATGAGTGAGGTGGAGGAAAAATATAAGAACGCAGATCTCGAAATAATCGCATTATCATTTGAACGAAAACCAGATGCACAATCTTTTAAGACCAATATCGAAAAAGAAAGGCTTTATTTTGGAATAGATTATACAATATTAAATGCCGGGCTTCCCAAGGATGCAACTAGTGTTTTGCCTATGTTGAATAAAGTGATGAGTTTTCCCACCACGATTGTGCTTAACAAACAACATGAAGTTGTTGAAATTTATACAGGATTCAGCGGACCTGCTACAGGTGAAATTTTTGTGGAATTCCGTAAAAATTTTGAGGAATTATTAGATAAATTACTGAATTGATGATGGGTTAATGCAAAAAATTAATATTGCGTTTTAAGCCATTAAATTTTGTTCTTTGAACAGGAGAATTCTCAAATAATTTATTAAAGGATTTTTCTGACAGGTGATCCCAGTCCTTTTTTTTGAGGTTAAGTAATTCGGGTTTTGGGATAAATTTATTTTCTTTGTGAGGAGTAGAAAATCGGTTCCATGGGCAGACATCCTGACATATATCACAACCGAAAATTCTATTTTCCATTTTGCCTTTGAATTCCGGGGAAATCAAATCATCTTTTAATTCAATGGTTAAATAGCTGATGCATTTATTTGCATCTATAAAATAGGGTTCATGGAGAGCATCAGTAGGGCAGGCATCTACACAGGCAGTACAAGTTCCACAGTAATCTTTCATTGGTCCGTCGTAGATCAATTCGAGATCACAGATAATTTCCGCGAGAAAAAAAAATGAACCTGACCGTGGGTTAATAATATTGGTGTTTTTTCCCTGCCACCCTAGTCCGCTTTTCTGAGCCCAGGCCTTTTCAAGAACGGGCGCAGAATCAACAAATATCCTGCTGTGAAAATCGCCGGCTATATTTTTAATCTCAGATAGGAAAGTATATAATTTATCTTTGATAACCACATGATAATCCTCCCCGAATGCATACGTTGATATTTGGTAGCCAGCCTCTTCTGTTTGTTTTTCTTCCGTGAAATAATTATACATTAAACTTATTACCGATTTAGAATCAGGAACTAATTTTGTAGGATCGATGCGCATATCGAAATGATTTTCCATATAAAACATTTTGCCATGTCTGTTTTGATTCAACCACTTTTCCAATAAACGTGCTTCTTCTTCCAATTGTCCGGCTTTGGATATTCCGCAGTATGAAAATCCGGCATCGGAGGCACCTTTTTTAATAAATGCTGTAATATTTTCTTTGGTGGAATTACGCATCCGCAATTTGTTGAATAAGATCAGAGGTATAAATATATTCTCCTTGTTTCTGTTCCTTCGCCAATATTAACAGGGCCTTTGCAATAGCTGAAACTTTAATTGCCCTGTATTTTTTTAAGCCACCAATTAAAAAGGGTTTGGTAAGATTTAATATAATTTCACCAAATTTTTCTCCGGCTCTTTTTTCAGTTCTATCGCCAACCAATAAAGAAGGTTGCAATATATGAAGAGAATTAAGTTTAAGTGCGACTAATTTTTCTTGCAATTCCCCTTTTACCCGATTATAAAAAATGGAGGAACTACTACTTGCACCCATAGCAGATATGATCAGAAATTGTTTGGCATTAAACTTTTTCACACAATTTGCGATCAATAAGGGATTATAAAGATCGGCTTCCTTAAATTTTTCTTTGTCGTAATTTACTTTTTTTATCGTTGTGCCAAGGCAACAGTAAACATCTGCATTTTCAAATTCTTTTTCGTACTTATCTAGATCCTTAAAATCGGTAGTAATATATCTGAGCTCCGAACTCATGGATATAATTTCACGCCTTACGAAACAGGTAATTTTAGAATAATACTTTTGATCCAATAAAAGATCCAACAGTGCAGAGCCGGTTAATCCGGTAGAACCAAAAATAATTGCTTTGTTCATGATCTGATATATTTTAATGACTTATTAACTAAGAAACAACTGAAATAATAAAGGCTTGAAAAAAAGGATAAGTTCTGATGTTTTCGCAGTAATATCCAATTGTACTTTAAAACATTTGTTTTTTTATTCGATAGGGAAGCTTTGCCTGTGCGGTATATTGCTAGAATTTCATTTAATCCGTATCCGATCTCACCCGTTTTAAGGATATTCAGCCACAAACCGTAGTCCTGGCGCTTGCGAATTTCAGGCATTAACATCTTTCCAAATTTTTCACTATTGTAAATTGCAGTTAAACAACCGATAGTATTGTTCTTTAATAATTGATTGTAATTTACGGTTTTGGGTGCATAAATGATTCTTTTCAGGTCCTTGCCATTTTCATCCATATTAGCATAAGAGGTAAAAGTGAATGAACGTTCATTCATTTCCATATAAGTGATCTGTTGCGATAATTTCTCACGCAACCACAGATCATCCGAATCAAGGAAAGCGATGTACTTGCCTTCCGATCTTAAAATTGCGGTGTTTCTCGTTATTGCGGTTCCGCTGTTTGCTGTTAGAAAAATACTTTTTATTCTCTTATCAATTGCAGTAAAGCTGGAAATTATTTGTTTTGAATTGTCACTGCTCTTGTCATCAATTAACCAAAGTTCCCAATTGAGATAAGTCTGATTTATTACAGACATTATCGATGTCTCCAGATAAGGTTCTGAATTATACACGGGCATTATTATGGAAACTAATGGTTCATCCATTTCTTAAGAATTTAAAGCTTCCTTTATAAATTTGATAAATAAAAGTAACGCAGCTTAACGACTTTTTATATTCATTATATTTCCGTAATGAAAAGGCTGCGTTGATCAGCAGGAATTTCCATCCATACACTCTGGCTATCATAGCTCCTTTATCAAAGGCAACTTCAGCATTGTATATTTTTCCTGAACTTATCGGCGGATGTTTCACCAGATATTCAGGAATATATGTTGCTTTTAAACCATTTTTAATTGCATCACTTAGCATCACAAACTCTTCACCGGTATTATATTTTGTTCCTAATCCGAAACGTTCATCAAATTTTATCAACTCCTTTTCATATGCAGATTTTCTTATTACCATTTCCACTATTGAAATAGTTGCGCAACTGCGTAGCGTATGGTTAAAGGGGGATAGGGGATAAGTTTTATAGGGCTGATGGTCCGTAGTTTCAATTTTAAAGGTAAGAATATCAGCCAATGGAAATTGTAGGGAGGCTTTCATTATTTTTGAATAAAAATCCTCCTTAAAAATAAGATCATCATCACATAAATAAAATAATTCTCCGTTTGCATGTTTCATTGCGCAATTTCGGCTTTTGCCTGTGCCTTTTTCAAATCTGGGTATAAACTTTATTCTTTCGCTATCAAATCTCGTATAAAATGATTGGTAGTTATCAGCAGTATCGTGATCTGTTATCTGGTGAACTACAATAAATTCAGTATCCTCAAAGTTTTGAAGTAAAATAGATTCGGTTGCATAAATTCTGTCATTAATTGTCGACAGCAGTATGCTCAGTTTTTTCATTCGGTTTTTTCTTGAATAACAGTTTACTTATAGTTGGTGTAGCCAAAATCATAAATATTAAAATAATAGGCATTCTGTGCCTTACAGCGCCTGTGATATGATATTCGTAAGCACCAAATAGAATGATATAAAATAGAATTAATAATAGAATGGCTCCGTGATTTTTTAGATGATATTTAAATCGGTAAAAAATGACCACCAATAGGAACATCATAAATAACAGATCTAAAAATGGAATAAAAGTTGAGAACGGATCATGATCTACAAAAATAGGTAAGGGCGAAAGGAGGAATTGTGCGATAATAAAAGGGTAATCTCTAGCCATATCAGCATAAGAATCCCATTGCACATTTCCATATCCCAGAGGACCTGCATTGCTGATGTTTACATTTCTGAGTTCTGCCATAGTTTGAGGAGAGAGGGGTTTCTCAACCAATAGATAACGGACAGTTAGTATTGCAATAAGTACTGTAGTAATAAGGATAGAAGCCTTAAATAGTGTATGAATCTTTAATTTATATACCAGCAAAATACCTAAAACCGGAAAAACAAATACAATAAGTTGTAACCGTATTGCACAAATGAGTATGCTTCCAAATATTAATGCTCTCCATTGTTTGTGATAAATAAAATGTAAAAATCCATTAAAAAATACCGCGAATCCAAAGATTACAAAAGCCTCTCTTAAAGGCACAGTAAAATAAATTGATGCTGCAGGCCAAACAAAACACAGCAATGCAAAAGTAATTTCATCAGCATATGAAAAAGTTGAATTTATCTTTTTCCAGGCACGGAGAAAGATCATGAGAGCCAGAATATATAAAAATATGCAGAAGAACACATAAATAACCGGGGAATTTAAACAAATTAATCCTATGAATAAACTGAGATAATACAAAACTAATATATTTTCGGAACTTGTTTCCGGGTATTGACCACTGCTTATCATATAAGCATATAAATCAGAATCGGGTAAATATGGGAGGAAATTGAAGAAACTATCCAAAATGATGATAATAAAATACAGCTGAAAAATACAAATAAAAATTTTGAGGGCTTTTTTGTTGATATCAAAAAATGCATCCCCGATGCGATGTAAAAGATAACAGAATATACCATTATATACCAGAAATAACAAATAATCCCACCACTCTATATTTTCAAAATATTGTTTCATTGAACCGGAGTCAATTTATACATTATTATTTTTTTTAACTTTTTTTCTATTGCGCAAAAAGCGAAGATAGATAATTTGTTTGGCCTCGGGTAAATTACGGGTGTAATACATTTTCATGAACATAACAATAAGGAAGCTGATTACAGTGGCTACTGCGGCTCCCATTATATTCATGGTAGGGATAAGGATGAAATTGAGTAAAATATTGATAACGGCAGCCAAAACTGTGGCTTTAATTATGGGGAAGTCATTTTTTCTTACATATAAAATATAATGAAAGATCAATGAAAAATTTAATATGATCTTTGATAAGACCAATACCAAAAACACATTGTAATCCTTCATATAAAGCGGGTCTTCCAAAGATTTGAACATGGGAATAATAAGCAGTGACAGAGCGATGGCGATCAATATGCTATATACAACAACTTGTTTTGCAAACTGTCCTAATGTTTTTCTGTAGTCGTAATTATTTTTATGAAAAGTTTCGATCAATCGCGGTGAAAAAGTTATGATAACTGCCGTATGCACGAAAGTTTCAATAATATTGCACATGTTTGCATAAAGCGTATATACCCCAACAGCCTCCTTCGAATGGTAAAAATCGATAAAATATCTGTCGGCAAATTCAATTACTTTATATCCAACGGTACCGATAAAAAATAAAGAACTTACTTTAATGCCTTGTTTTATCCAGGCCCAATCGATTGGAATATGTTTTACTGATTTAAATTTAATTTTAGCGAGAAAAAACATGGAAACGGCAATTGCGGATGCTCCTCCTCCCAACCAAAATACGTAGGTGGTTTTTAAATTTCGTAATCCTTCAAACCCGCTCATCCAAAGTATCAATAATAAATAAGCCCAAAAACCGGTGCGCAGAAATAAAACGATATTGGCAGTAATGGGCTTCGAAAAAACTACAAAAGTTCGGTATGCTTCCTGTGCCAGATGTTCAAAAAGTAATATTGCATAAAAGAAAATCGCGAATTTGAGTTCAATTACGTTAAATACAAAAAGCAATCCCAATAGCGGAAATAATACAAGATAACTTATCAAATAAAAAACCAATTGATCGCGCAACATAGGACTTCTGTCTGCAACATCAAAATCCAAAATTCGTCTGGAGGAATAGGTATAAAAATCTAATCCAACAACATATAATGACAGTGCAATGGAAGTGGTGAAAATTCCCCAAACACCGTATTGTTCTACTGTTAAATTTTTCGCTAAAAAGTAAACCAATAAAAACTTCCCGATCAGAGTTGCTCCCCTTATTGTAAGGTTTGCAGTTGTTACCAGATTAACTCGTTTAATTGTATCAATTAATTTCATCCGGCGCTTACGATTAATGTTTTAGGGGGATCATATACCAATGGATGGAATTTTGTGATAAAGCATGTAGGCAGTTGTGCATATATCGGTAGCAAATCAATGGCGAATATACATCAGATTTTTATTAAATGAAGGAGTCACTTTAAACAGTTTCCTTTAGTTTATAAGGAATTCGGATCAAATAGATAGCAGTTGCGAAAACCACGATGGCCGTAAAGGCAAATGCGGTTTCAGCATTAAATACTGTCCATAATAAACCGGCTGTGGCCGATGCAATAAAGGCCCCTAAACTCGAAAGGGAGGCATAGGTTCCAATAGCAGTGCCAGCCTCATTTGCTGATGAGATATTAGTGATCCATGCTTTGGCTATACCTTCAGTGCATGCTGCATAAACCCCGTAGAGAAAAAATAGTGTCCAATACACCCACGTTTGGTCAGTTAGTGAAAATCCGGCATATACAATTACAAATAGAAATAAACCAAATATGAATGTTTTTTTTATGCCAAATTTATCTGCGATCATGCCGGCAGGGAATGAAAGTAAAGCATAAACTAAATTATAAAAAATATAAACCATAATAATAGTCCTATCTTCCATGCCAGCTTCTTTCATTTTTAGTAATAACAAAATATCAGAACTGTTCACTAAAGCAAAAATTAAAAGTCCGGTCAACAATTTTCGGTATTGTTTGTCGGAGCTGTTGATATATTTTAAAAAAGAGAAAAAATTAATTTTTTTATCCAGGGGCAATACTTTTTTTTCTTTGAGAAACAGTGTAAAAATTACTGCCGCTATTCCTGGAATAAATGCGATGATAAATAATGTTTTGTAGGATTCGGGATAAAATGTCAGAAAAACAAGTGCGATCAACGGCCCGAATACTGCACCCAAGGTATCCATACTTCGATGGAATCCGAATACTTTGGCTTTATTTTCCGGTAAAGCTTGTGCAGATAATAATGCATCGCGGGGAGCAGTGCGTAAACCCTTACCAAGTCTGTCAATTGTTCGCGTAAAAAATATCCAGACCGGAGTAGCAAATAATGCGAGCATGGGTTTGGATATTGCACTTAACAAATATCCCGCCTGAACAAATGGTAATCGCTTTTGCCGGACATCAGATAATTGTCCGAAATATCCTTTACTCAAACCGGCAATCATTTCGGCAAAACCTTCTAAAATACCGATAAGTACAACAGAAAATCCAATGGAGCTAAGAAATACAGGCATTATAGGATATAACATCTCGCTTGCCATGTCGGTAAACAGACTCACCAAACTAATAATGAGGATGGGTTTTGTTATGTACGGGAATATTTTTTTCATGCTGTAATCTGCAATTTAAAAAAATATAATTATTATTCAAGACTTATATTTTCATCACCTTCCTGATATTCCATATATGTGATGATAAACTGCAACATTTCATTTGTTGTTTTCATACTATCAAACTTATCACCTCTATCGATGATCACCTGCGGAGGAAAATATGGGTTGTTGATATTTTTTTCTGTATTATCATAGGTTCCTTCAACATGTATGGTAGATCCCCCCGGAATTTTTATAACTTTTTTGAAAGTATAAAAATATTGCCACCTGAAATCCCATTTATTTATTCTGATCAATGGAATTGTATCTTTTTGGGGAGTAATTGCATAAGCTAAGAATGTTTTTCCCAATAAATGCATATGGGGATTAATTGTGAGTAAACTCATATCATCCTGCAGCTGATAGTCTATCGTAAATGTTTTTATTTCGTTTGCAGGAATAACTAATGCGGGTTTAACAGGCGCTACACCTAACGATCCCAATAAGAGTTCATATGTTGGCCTTTTTGGCGGTGCATCATCAAAAAATATATTTAAAACAGAATTCGCATCCACCGTGTCGCGTGCTGCAGGTCCGAAATGATAATCATTAATAAAAAACACACCTTGTTTCGACATCTTAAATCCTCCAATTCCTTCCGGATATAATGCGGGGGAAACTCCGGGTAAATAATTGCAAACAAGTGGCACTAAAAGCGGATAAGTTCCATCATCATTTTTATTGTCCATTGAAGTTTGTACTACCTCTGCACTTTCCGCTAAATTTGTTGCGATCACCTTTTCTCCGCCGAACACATTTTTCTTTTTTCCCGATTCATATTCAATCAAATTTGCATTCATATGATGGGCCCGTTTTTTATTGCCTGGAATAAATTCAATCGTTTTTACATATTTATCTTCAGGAATTTCGTAAGGGACTTTTACAAGAAAAAAATGATCCTTGTTATTTCCTTCCAAAAATATTTCCGGAAAGGGGATTACGAGATCGGGAATTCCAATTTGAGAACCGTCAGGGTAATGCGGAGCATTCTGTTTTTTAGAAATATCTCCTTCTTCACAACCCTCATCTGCCCAAACTTTTAGCATTTCAATTTCCGTTTCAGTCAAAATTCTTTCTCCTTTAAAATTTGTATAAGCAGGATCTGCAGGCCAGGGTGGCATGAAACGCGATTGTGTAACTTTTACTATGGTTTTTGATTTTGCCTTTACCTGTTCATAATTTGCAAGTGAAAAAGGCCCGGCAGAATTGGAGCGGTGGCATGGAGTGCAGTTCTTATAAATAATAGGGGCAATATGTTCATGGTAACCGAGGTTCTCCGGCACAGGTATACTCTTCTTTTTTTCTTTACATCCAAAAGAAAGAGCGATTAGAAATAGCAGTGTAAATAAGTTCCTGATTTTTATCATTGGATGCTAAAATAGTAATTTCTTTACAAGCAAATCAAATTACCGTGTAGTAATAGATTATACACCCTCAATAAAACATCCTACTGCCCTTGTATTTTTTATTTCGATCGTCTTATTTTGAAGAAGTGCATGCAGTGCATCTATTAAATAAAATTCAGTAATTACTTGTCGTTTTTCGCCCAGATCAATAGCCCAGTTGTCGATAGCACCTGAATATACTACTTCCCCTTTATTATTCAAAACAAAAACTTCGGGTGTAGTTGTTGCATTTAAATATTTTGCGAGCAATAACTTTTGATCAGGTAAATTATTTTGTTTTAATTTATAAGTTGCGACGAAGGTATGAATTTCTTCCAAGCTGTAATAGGTGCCAGGGAAAATATTGATAAAATCAATATCCTGTTGTTCAAATTCCTCGTGAATTTCATTTAAGGTCTTTGTGTAATTTTCACTTAAAGGACATTCAGGCGTCAAAAATGTTATAACTGTAGCTTTATAATTAGCAATACTATTTAAAGTAATTTCCTCATTTGTAAAATCAGTTAGTGGAATGTTGGAAATTTTTTCTAACGGTGACTTGCATCCAAACAGGAAAACACAGACCAAAAGAAAAAATAATTTATTATGCATTTTGAGTTTTGCTTTTCAATGCAAGGTTGCACAATTTATACAACAATCGGGCACCAACAATTGCATCCCATTCATCTTTGCCGGGTGCAACTTCAACTATGTCAAATCCGATTATCTGACGACCTGATGTAATAATTTCATTTAATAAGTATACAGCCTGTTCATATTGTAATCCTCCGGGAACAGGGGTTCCGGTATTGGGACAAAAAGTTTGCACTAATCCATCGATATCAAAACTGATATAAACATTTTTTGGTAATTCTTCAACTATCTGGCGACAAATTGCTGACCAATGAATTCCGTTGAACATCGCATTTTTTAATTCATGGTCGAAAAAAGTAACTACCCGGCGTTCAGAATTATCAATAATATTTAATTCATCATCACAAATATCTCTTACTCCAACCTGCACTATTTTTTTTACATTTTCAATTTTTAGGGCATTAAACATGATACTGGCATGCGAATAGGTGAATCCTTCATATGCATCGCGCAGATCGGCATGTGCATCAATTTGTAAAATACCAAAACCACCGTGTTTTTCACTTAAGGCCTCCATTAAACCGAGAGGTGTACTGTGATCGCCACCAATTAATCCCGGAATTTTATTGTCATTTACTATTTTGGTTACTTCTGTTTTTACCTGTTTATTCATTTTGTCGCAGGCAGCATTCACTAACTCTAGAATAGTTTCAGTATTTACTTCTTTTCCTTTTTCAAGAGATCGGATATAGTCGGCTGCAATTTTTCTTATTTCTGTATTTTTCTTTTTGAGAGAAGCGGAAAATTTATTGGTGAAAATACCTGCATGCCAGCCATTGGGATTGTCGTTATCATAAAGATCAACCTGAGTAGAAGCTTTTAAAATTGCCTCCGGACCTTTAGCAGTTCCATCGCGGTAAGAAACTGTTGCTTCCCAGGGGACTGAAAATAAAATGAGTTCACTTTCCTCATAAGTAAAAGGGAGTCCGAATAATTGGTTATTTGAAACACCTACGCCGCTAGCATCAAAGGCTGCAATTTTATCTGATTTCGACTGATTTTCTTCCATGCCGCAAAGATAAGCATGAACTTAAAACATTAATATTTTTGATGAAAAATAAGCGGTAACAAAATTATTTTTCATATTCCGCTTTGCACCAAATTCCTATGCCGATTGGGAATCCGGCCCAATCGGCTTGACTGGTTTGGCGGAAAACAACCTTATGTCCGAAAAACCCTGCGCAAAACATTACGCCTTTGGTTTTATCCGGAAGTTCTTGCAATCATTCGAATGTAAAATGAAAGCATCTTCCACTTTTATATCATAAGGATAAAGGTCAACAAAAGAATTTCTTTGGTCTCGATATACTGTTACGTAAATAGGAAGGAAGATGAGCAAATTACTGGGAATGCCGTCTTTAAGATCGTAAAAATTCACTATGAAGATAATTATAATACCTTCCAAACTTCGAGAACTTTAAATCTTTTTTTAATATTTATAATATTATGTAAATCAATTACCTTGGGTATAGATTAATAATACCTTCGTCGGTATGAAAATTCAAACCCTTTTATTTGCACTTATTTTTACCGGATCAACAACAATTTGGGGACAAAATGTCATTGTAAGCGACTCAACAGTCGTTGTTAAAAATGACAAGGATGAACAAACAATCATCTCCTCCAAAAAATTGAAATTGACCGGTTATACCCAGCCGAGATTTCAATATTTTCAGGACACTTTAAAAAATAGCACTTTCGATATTCGCAGGGCACGCCTCGCACTTACGGGTGCCATGAATGAAAAGATTGATTATCGTTTATTTGCAGAGTTTGGTGGTTCAGTGCCTCCACAACTATTGGAGGCAATATTCAGTTATAAATTTGATGATAAAATAAAATTTTCTGTTGGTCAAATGTTGGTCCCTCTTGGGAATGATATTATAGCATCCGAAACAAAAATGGAAAGTGTGAACAGGGTTTTATTAAGTGAATATTTGGGAGCAAGAGGAAATGATGTTATCGGAAATCAAAATGCAAGAGATGTGGGAGCTACATTTTCAGGTATTTTAAAAACTCGAGGAAGTCGGTCAGTTTTGAATTATACATTGGGGGCATTTAATGGAACCGGCATAAATAAAATGGATAATAATAAAGATAAAGCAGTTGCAGGAAGATTAATTGTCTCCCCAACAAAAAATTTATGGTTAGGTGGATCTTATTATAATGGAAGCTCTCGCTGGGGAGACAGTATTCTTGTTGATAAGAACAGAGATCGATTTGGATTGGAATTGGAATATAAATATAAAAAAATTACATTGCGTAGCGAATATTTGCAAGGGCAGGATGATTCGATAAATCGTTACGGATATTATGTACAATTAATTGGTGATATAATACCATTAAAATTTCAATTATCAGGCAGAGTGGAATACTTCGACTTCAATAAAGATATACAGGATAATGCTGTATATTTATTTACAATATGTCCCTCTTACCTTTGGGGTGAACGGGCAAGAATTCAAATTGGATATGATATTGTAAGAGAAGAAAGTGCTGTACAAAAGAAAAATGACGTTGCGCAGGTGCAGTTTCAACTTGCATTTTAAATTTATTAGTGGAAGAATTATATTCCTTACCAGATTTAGGCTTTCACGATCTTAGTCAATTTAATTGGTTTCCCAATCATACGAACGTTGGAAGGAATTTCTAAAAGTGTTCCTTTAAATTTAACTTTCAACCCTTCTTTTTTAAATTCTTCACCCAGATTTTCTGCGTAATAATCAACAATGGCACCACTTGGTAAGGTTTCGCGAATAATATAGGTATCGGCTTTTTTAAAGATAACGCCGGTTTGCATATCGTCTTCTTGTATGTTTGGAGTAGTTGATGTAGTTTCCTTTTTAGGTTGAATAACCACTTCTTCTCCATCTACAGTTATTTTTATTTCAGCAGAGTCATGAGAAATATTTGTGCTGTCAGCAGTTTCGGCAATTGAGGTGTTATCATCCGATGTCTTTTTATTACATGCGGTAAAGGATAATACTGCAACAAAAATGATAATTATGGTCTTCATTTTATTAAAATTAAATTATAAAAAAGTTAATGCATATAAAGTTAATACAAATTTTTCGGAACATG
>JAYSYX010000429.1:0-6523 GCA_043727235.1 Bacteroidota bacterium | reverse complement strand
TCCAAAAGATATTACCGATGAAGTGATTTATACCATTGCGAAATATGAGAATATCTGCAATTATATTCATTTACCCGTTCAATCAGGAAATTCGCGTGTGCTCGAATTAATGAACCGCACTTACGACAGGGAATGGTATTTGAACAGAATAAATGCAATAAAAAGAATTATACCGGATTGTGGAATTTCCACGGATATGATAACCGGATTTTGCAGTGAAACAGAAGAGGAGCATCAGGATACGATAAGCTTGATGGAAGAAGTAAAATATGATATGGCTTATATGTTCTTTTACAGCGAACGTCCGGGAACATTGGCAGCAAGAAAATATAAGGATGATATTCCTGAGGATGTGAAACTGAGAAGGTTAAGTGAGATCATAAATGTTCAGACAAAACATGCCTTGGAAAAAAATCTCGCAGATGTGGGGAAAACATTTAAAGTATTAGTGGAAAAAACATCAAAACGATCAAAAGCGGATATGTGTGGCAGAAATGATCAGAATAAAATGGTCGTATTTCCGTCTACAGATTCAAAGCCCGGTGATTATGTTTTTGTAAAAATTACAAACGCAACATCGGCAACTTTATTGGGGCAGTTCGTTCAATAATTTATTTTAAGTTATCAGATGGCAGACGAAATTCAATCTATAAAACAACGTTTTGGTATAATTGGAAATACTCCTGAATTAAATTATGCTTTAAGTATTGCTGCACGTGTATCACCCACAAATTTAACGGTGCTTATTACGGGTGAGAGCGGTGTGGGGAAGGAGATCTTTTCACAAATAATACATCAGTTTTCTTCCCGAAAACACGGTCCCTTCATAGCTGTTAACTGTGGTGCTATTCCTGAAGGAACAATTGATTCTGAATTATTCGGACATATTAAAGGGTCTTTCACAAACGCCCTCGACGATAGGAAAGGATATTTTGAGACCGTAAATGGCGGAACCATATTTTTGGATGAAGTAGGAGAGTTACCTCTTGGAACTCAAGCGCGACTCCTGCGGGTTTTGGAAGCAGGAGAGTTTTTGAGAGTGGGTTCGTCCAAAGTACAAAAAACTGACGTGCGCGTAGTTGCGGCAACCAACGTTGATCTGCACAGATTAATTGAAGATGGAAGATTCAGAGAAGATCTTTTTTACAGATTAAACACCGTTCCAATAACTGTTCCCTCGCTCCGGGAAAGAAAAGAAGATATTAATTTGTTGTTCCGCAAATTCTCCAGCGATTTTGCGGAAAAATACAGAACAACATCTATTGTTTTAGATGCAGATGCTACTGAGGTTTTAAAGAGTTATACCTGGCCGGGTAATATTCGCGAGTTAAAAAATATTGCGGAACAGGTTTCCGTTCTTTCAAAAGATAAACAAGTTTCCGCAGCAGAATTGACACAGTTTATTCCAAATATCAGAAGTAGTATATTGCCTGTTTTATCTTTAAAAAATAATGGAAACGGCGACATAAGTGAAAGGGAAATTTTATATAAAGTTTTATTTGATATGAAAAAAGATCTTCATGATCTCAAACAATTTGTATTGAATATTGCTGATGCAAATCATTTAAAAACGGATGTCCCTGTTGGGACTGATTTTTTTGAGAATAATATTTCAGAAGTTAATGCAATGCCCCAAATGCAATCCGATTTAATGGGCAAACAACCCTTTATGATAAATCCTACTTCATCTACTACGGCGCAACATCATGAGGAAGTAGAAGAATCATTATCTCTGATAGACAAAGAAAAAGAACTGATAATTAAAGCCCTCACAAAACACAAAAGCAAACGAAAAGATGCCGCGCTTGATCTCGGTATTTCTGAAAGAACTTTATACAGAAAAATAAAAGAATATAAAATTGAAGAATAGAAAAATAATATTACAATTCTCAGCGCTTGCTTTATTTTTCACTTTAATATCCGCAACTTGTAATGTTTCGATGAGCGGGACAAATATTCCTGTGGATATTAAAACAATTACAATAAATTATTTCCCCAATCAATCGAATTTTGTCGCGCCATCTTTAAGTCAAACTTTTACGGAAGCAGTAAAAGATAAATTTTTACGTGAATCTCCTTTAACTTTAGCCGATAATGGCGGCGATTGGGAATTGAATGGTGCAATAACAAAATATCTGAGCACACCCATAGCACCTACCGGAACAGAAACAACAGCCCTTAACAGATTGACTATTACAATAAAAGTTGATTTTTTAAGCCGAAAAGATGAATTAGAAAACTGGAGTCAGACCTTTAGCAGATATGAGGATTACGAAAGTACAAAAACACTTTCGCAGGTGGAGGGAGATCTTCTACCCAAATTATCGGAGCAACTGGCTGACGATATTTATCAAAAATTAACGCAAAACTGGTAATGTATCAGGAAGAGTTCAATAAAATAGTTTCAAACCCCGCCCAGTTAATGGATATGGATATGGTGGATGTGCGATCTATGTCCGAACGTTATCCATATTGCCAGATCGCCCATATTTTTTATGCAAAGAAGTTGCATGATATCAATAATCTGCAATTTGAAAATCAGTTAAAGAAGGCTTCCATTGCGGTTTACGACAGAAATGTTTTATACGAATTCATCGAAAAAACCAATCTTCAGAAACCCATTCCTGCGGGGTTTGAAGAAGAAATTGAAACTCCGGAAGCCATCGTATCAAATTATGGACAGAATGATATTAAAGATAAAGGACCTGTTTTAGAGGGAGTTGTAATTCAGCCTGTTGATGAGAATATTGAAACCGTAGAGCTTGAGGTTATTGAAACTCAATTGCAGGAGGAAATTTTGCCAATATCTTCAGATGTTGTTGAAAATGAAGAAAACACAGAAGAAATAATACCAGTAAATGAACAAGTAGAGCCTGAAATAATAACCCCGGAAGCCATTGTATCAAATTATGTAAAGAAGGATATTGAAGATAAAGAACCTGTTTTAGAGGAAGTTGTAATTCCGCCTGTAGAAGAGAATATTGAAGCTGTAGAACTCGAGGTTATTGAAACTCAATTACAGGAAGAAATTTTGACCATATCTTCAGAAATTGCTGAAGATGAACAAATTGCAGAAGAAATAATACCCGTGAATGAACAAGCTGAGCCTGAAATTATAACCCCGGAGCCGGAATTATCGGAAACGGAGATATCGGAAAAGGAATCAGAATTGATCATGCAGGAATTTATTCAGAGTATTCCGGAGTTGATAAGTGAAACTCCCAATATTCCTGAAACGAACATTGAAGAGGAGATCAAATCTGAAGAGATCAGTGAGATTTATGAGGAATCTGCAATTGAGGCTTTGGATCAAGCCACGGAGTTTGTAGAGAATCCGGAAGTTGATCCTTTTAAGATAGATATGGATGCCATGTTAAGCATGGAAGATGAGGAAGGTGTTGAGGATGAACTAATTTTCGACCTTCCGCCTTATGATATAGAATTTGAACTGGGACCGCTTCCGGAGGAACAAAAGATCAATATTACCATACAGCGACCTGTTTTTGAAGAGAATGCAGAAGTGGAAGAAGTTTTTGCAGATTCCTTTGTTGGTTGGCTAAACAGGTTAGGAGGGGAGTCGAAGGTGAATTTGGTTCAGCGCAAGGAAAGTAACAAGCCTGTAAAACTTTATAGTAAAAAACAGGCGCAGGAAGAGATCACTCCATTCCAAAAACAGCCTGAAAAGGTGGTAGATGAGCTGATAGCAGGCGAGTTAGCCAAAAAAAGCATACAGGCAAATGAACATCTTATAACAGAAACTTATGCCCGAATTCTTGTAATGCAGGGCAAATACCAAAAGGCTGTGGAGATGTATTCGAAACTAAGTTTGTTAAAACCC
The DNA here is from genome assembly GCA_043727235.1 of Bacteroidota bacterium. GTDB lineage: Bacteria > Bacteroidota > Bacteroidia > Chitinophagales > BACL12 > UBA7236. The sequence goes on along the minus strand of JAYSYX010000429.1, from coordinate 2,685 downwards.
CGAAAAAGCGATTACTTTGCAGCCTTAATAGATCAATTAAAAAAACGAATCAAATAAAATGTTATTTACAGTTATTATCATAATCGCAATTATAGCCGCAATATTATTGGGCTTGATCGTGTTAGTTCAAAACCCAAAGGGAGGAGGCTTATCCGGAACTTTTGGAGGTGCGGCAAATCAGATCTTTGGGTATAAAAGAACAACCGACGATATTGAAAGAATTACCTGGGGACTTGTAATAGTTCTATTCGCACTCTGTTTGAGCTCAGCTGCTTTCAAACCATCAGATACAATAGAAACACAAAATGGCTTGCGCCCTGAAGCAGTTCCTCCAACAAATTCCATCAACATGCCAACTCAACCAACTGAAGATGAAGCTGCACCTGTTGTAGGTGAAGATCCTGCAGAGGAAGGGGTTGTTGATCCAGAATAAAAAAAATATTGATATTTAATAGAAAGCACCTTTCGGGGTGCTTTTTTTATGGAATTTTGAATCACTTTCTAGCAAATAGATAAAAAATCCGTGTCATCCCTAAATCCCTAAAATCCGTGATCCCTCTTGCTACTTTTTACGCATCGCTTCAAAATCCGCGATAATATTTTCCAACATAGTATTATTATCTACCAAACAAAAATCCGCGTCATCCCTAAATCCCTAAAATCCGTGATCCCTCTTGCTACTTTTTATACTTCGCTTCATAATCCGCGATAATATTTTCCAACGTCGGATTATTTTCCGGATGATATCCTTCCTTCAGATCATATCCATAAATTTTCGATGCATTATTCCACCAAAAAGCTGTGGACCCACTTTTTACTTCCTTTAAAATATTATACATGGTTTCACCGCTGTTTCTTTCAATAATATCAATTAAAACTTCTCCTTGAGATCGGGAAAGATTTTTTAATTTGTCTTCAAAATTATCGCGCAGTTTATCTTCTAATTCTTTTTTATATTTTTTTTCATCTCTTTTCTTGTTGAATGAAAGATCATTTAATTCCTTTAATAAGGACACAGCGGTATCGGCATATGGATAAACCTTTTTTACTATGCTTTCATATCGCGAATAATTATAATTATGTACCGGTCTTGCAGTAATGCTGAAAGTATCCAGTTCTACAAAAAAAATGGTGTCATTGGTTTCGTCCCCCTTAAATACATTACCTATTTGGGAAAAGCCAATTTGCGCAGAAAAAAACAGTAGGATTGAAAAAATAAGACCTTTCATTTCTTGTATGTTACAAATCCTGTGCTAAATAATTATTGTTTAACCGGTTTCGCTTTATCAGTGTACTTTTCCATGGTTTCAGTGGTGTTTTTATATGCATTCTTGATATCCTGACCATAATAGGTCTTAATAAATTCCGGAAAGGCAGATTCTGCACCAGGCATTACAGGAAAAACCATATGCAACTTTTTGGCTTCGTTCTTGCCCTTGTAAACCCAGGTTGGAACATAATCCACCTTGGCTATTTTGATCTTATTAGATCGGGTGTTTTTTTCAAGATGGATGTTGACGATCACTCCTTCGTTCGTAAATTGATCCTGTTGATTGGAGATGAAATTGCCCATGGAATAGATCACAAATCCTGTATCCAGAGTCGCATTTTCTGTAATAAAAAAATCGAGTGGTTGTAATACATGTACGTGACTTCCCAGAATAATATCCGCACCACATTCAATGGCAAATTTCACAAAATCTTTTTGATAGGCACCGGGCATTCTTTCATACTCATTTCCGAAATGATAAAATACCAAAACTAATTCGGCACCTTCAATACGACTTTGTTTTATATCTTTTTGAATCAAAGCAGAATCACAAAAATTTACTAACCAGGGTTTTCCTTCAGTGATCAACAATCCATTTGTAGAATAAGTATACGATAATATTGCAATTTTTATTCCTTCAACGTTTACGATGCGAATGGAGTCTCTGTCCCTTTGTGAATTGTAGGTACCGGTATGATGAATGCCCTCTTCATCTAATTTTTTTAATGTTCTTAGAATTCCTTTTTCGCCGGTATCGTTTGAATGATTATTTGCCGTTACCAGAAAATCGAATCCCACCTTTTTTAGTGAAGTAATATAATCATCAGGTGTATTAAAATAGGGATAACCGGAATAAGGTATTTTATTTCCTGCAAAGGTGGTCTCTACATTTCCAAGTAAAAGATCCGGTTTTGTCAACCAGGGTTCAATGTATTCAAAACAAGGAACAAAATTAAAACTGTCTTCGGATACTTTAGCATAATTATATTGTGTACTGTGACACATCAGATCACCTACGGAAGAAATGGTAATATTAATTAAGGTATCTTCTTTAATAGTATCTGTAAGTAAGGGAGCAACAGAAACTTGATTAACCGAACATTTTGATTGCAGATTAATACCTGTAACAAGAAGTATTAAAATAAAATATAAACAAGATTTAATGCCGCGAATACATCTCAAAAAATAACTCAATCTTTTCTTTTTTTAGAGGACACAAAAAAGGAAATAACGGCACCTAAAACAATTACAGCGAAAACAATGATCACAATATAAAATTGCGTCATTGTGCCTTCACCTGAACTTTGTGACTTCAATGTTAGGCTGAAAAAGTAGACCAGACAGACGGTGAGCAGACTTTTTAGCGGACGAAAAGCAGGTTTTAGCAGCATAAAAAAGGTTTTTCAGTTTCTAAG